>NZ_JANSIV010000170.1:7116-53063 GCF_047502705.1 Synechococcus sp. H70.1 | reverse complement strand
CTTCACCATTGTGCAGCCGCTGAGCGGTGCCAATAAGGAAGCGGTTGCAGTCGGCTCCCAGGGATTCACAGGTGGTTTGCACACAGACCAGATCTCGGCCCGAGAGCAACGAGAAGAGGCCGGCCAGCATTCCTGCCTCTAGATAGCCGGCAGGCTCCCGCCGCGCAGACAGCTCCTCCGGCCTGAGGCTGGCACGAGCAGCCAGGGCAAAGCCGGAGTTGCGGATCCTAGCCTCCACCAAGCCGCGGTCAGCAGCGGAAAAGTCCAGCTCTAGGCGGCCCCAGCCGTGGGTGGCCCAGAGCTCGCTGAGGGCATCGAGGAAGATCCCCAGCGGCAATTCCTGCAACGGCTGTTGGTAGTAGCGGGAGAGTTCGTCTTCGATGCGGCGGAAAAACGCTTCTCCCCAGTGGCGGCCACAGTTGTAGAGGATGACGCGGGTGGCTTGCCCCGTCTCATAGCGCAAGCCGGCGTAGATGGCTTCCAGGAGAGGCATGGGAAAGGCTGCCAGGCGGTATCCTCCCCGGCTGTAGAGCAGGCCGCTGTGGATGTCGGGACGGATGTAGTAGGCAGGGCTAAAGCAGTGCCCGGGCAGGATCTGGTCTTGCAGGATCTCTTGCAGGGTAGTCATGGCTGTCCTCGCAGGGAGATGGACGGACTTGAGGGCGGCTGAAACTTAGGCTTTTATGGTCATTTCAAATAGCAACAAAGATCCCAACTCCCCTCTCCCTTGGGGAGAGGGGCCGGGGGTGGTCGCGTTAGGTGCAAGGAATGGATGACCAGGGAGTGGGCTGTATATTGAGAGCCCATTGACCTCAGTTGACCAGCATCGACTTGGCCAAGAGCACGTAGGGGCGGATGGCCTCGCTCGCTTCGGGGCCGAAGACAGCGCTGAGGGAGTCGAGCATCAACTTATAGGCAGGCTGGCACTGGTCGCGCATCTTGAAGGACTTCAGGATCGTCTCCAGCCAGTAGAGCAACTTATCCCGCAGGTAATCCTCATCGTTGAGCAGCATGGCCAGGCAGCAGTAGCGCCACACCATGCTTAGATCGCGGCGGCAACGCTCCCAGGCCAGGTGCCCATGTTGGCGGGGCAAATGGGGCATCATCGGCTGGAACTTTTCCATCACCCGCTCCACTAGCTCCTGCTCTTTGGCCTGCAGGACTTGATAGAGGCGGACTCGTTTGGGGATCCCTTCCACATAGGCGTGTAGGGTTTTCAGCTCGTCTGGGCGCAGATAGCGGCCCTCACTTTGTTGCATCAGCGCGGTCACCATTGAATTCATAAGAAGCCCCCTTGGTTTAGACGAACATGTGCATCAAGGTGAGCGCTTCTTCCGACGGAGCTGCAGTCTCGGTTTGAGGAGCAAGTTCTGGCTCAAGCCGCTCTGGGGAAGGGGTGCAGACAGCCTGTAGCGCTTGCCAGTAGGGGGCAAGCAAACCCTGCTGATCCGCCGGCAGGGATCCCTGCACCACCGCCTGCAACTGCCGGAGCGCTTCCGGCAAACCCAGGTATCGTTCCATCGCCCCACACCTCCATTGCCGCAGGGGCAGGGGATCCCCCAACAACAAGCTCAGGCCCAGGGAGCGCAAGCAAAAGGCCAGTTGCCGGGCCAAGAGGCGCTGAGTGGGGGTGAGAGAGGATCCTGCCTCACCGCTGTACCCGTGCTGCTGTAGAACCTTCTCGATCCACGCCACCTCCTGCTGTTGCAAAACCTGGTAGAGATCCAGCCGCTCTGGAAAGGAGAGAGCGTAGCGGAGGAGATCCTGTAGATCGTCGGGCGTCAGGTAATCCCCTTCTCGATCGGCAATGCGCTCTGGCCAAGGGTGAAGGTCATTCATGGGTGAGGTCTCCTTAAAAAACCCGATTCAAAACCAGTCAAAAGATCGAGCGGCTCGAGGAAGCAAAACCCAAGTTGGGGCAAAGCGGGGCTAGAGCAAGGCTCCACCAAACAAAGCGGCAAAATCCTCAAGCGTAAAGGGATCCTCCGGCGGTGGCTCAGGGCGCGGGCGGACGCCCGACCAATTGCAGCCGGCGAAAAACTGCCCTACCGACTGGGCCAAGAACAGGGGGGAGTCCGACAGCGATTCTGGAGCGAAGGGAGCTTTGGCCAAGGGCCGGTTATCCCAGTTCAACCCCTGTAAAAACACCGCCAGCGGCTGGGTTAAGTCCAGATCGGTGTCTAGCATGGGCGTTTCTCCAAAGTGGCGGGGAAGGACTGCAAAAGCCACAGGCAGACCTCACAGTTGGTGCAAACGCTGCTCGATCTCGCGGGCGCTGGCCCCTTCGCTCATCCAGAAATTGGCAGCATCGATGCGCTCTTGCCCGCCCAGCAAAAACTTGCAGTAGGTCTCCCCCATGGCGTAGCACTGGATCTCGATGCAAGCCAGCTCGCGGGAAGTCATAGCAGAGAAAAATCCGGCAAATAGCCCGGCGTAGAGGTGACAAACTGGCTTGCCTACATCGCCCAGGGTGCGGGCCACCAGCGAGTCAAACAGGTTGATGAATAGGAACCCTTTTTGTTTGGACTCGGTTTCCACCTCCCACTTGCCCCAGCCTTGCGCCGTAAAAGGCCACCACCAGGTCTCCAGCAAAAACAGAAGGTTGGACTGCTTGACCCCAATCCCGTACTCCCGCTCATACCACTGGGAAAAATGCTGGGCATCGCGCATGCCCCAGTCTCTGCCGATGGTGTACATCACCGCCGCAGAGGCATCGCCCACTTCCTGCTCTAGGCCCGCCTGCAGGCCGACAATGAAGTCTTCGCTAAGCAGCAGGTTTTGGGTGTTATTCCAGTCGATAATCGTGCCTTGCTCTCGGTTAAAGCGGAAGAAATCGCGGTAGCTGTAGTGGGCGTGCTTGTCGCGGCCCACCGGCATGGTGACTGCGGGACGGGGATCCGGTCGAGTGGTAACGCTGGCCATGGCTTTCTCCTCAACAAAACTGAGCCGTGATCCACTGCAGCAGGAACCCAAGCAGAGTGTTGGGATCCCTTAGGCCTCGCGGGTCTGGGCAAGGGTGCTGCCGATGATGCGGAAGTCTTCGTTTTCCAGTTGCTTGATCGTGGAACGGGTGATGATCTTGCCCTGCTCCACCAAAACGCGCCCTGTTCGGGGGTGCAGCAAGTCTTGTTCGGCCCGCCGACCGATGAGCACCTCGACATCCTTCAGCGAGTTCACGTACATCCCCGGCGGCAGCTCCACCACCACCCCATCGGCCACCACCCGTGCCTGACAGGCCAAGCGGGAATTGCTGCGGGCGCTGGTGATCGTCTCCAGGGTTTTGGCCTCGCGGGGGGTGATGGGGGTGAGGCTCTCCATCCCCTCCTTGACGTAGACATGACAGGTGGCGCAGAGGCCGCGGCCGTTACATTCCTTGGAGACATGGAGCTCCTCCGACAAAATGGCCGACAGCAGATTGCTGTAGGTATCCACCTCCGAGACACGGGATAGAGGATCTAGCCGGATTTGTTTCACCATAGGTGGGATCCCCAACTTCAAGGCAGACAAAAACTCTGCCGGCAGATACGCCCTGCCGCAAAAGCAATACAAGCGAAAAATCAGTTCCTACTCGTATTCTGGATCTTGACCAGGCTGGGGGAATCAAAACGTCACAATCTTTAACTACGGGTAAGTACGAAAAGTTTCTCCATGTAGAAAGCTGGAAAGTAGAATCACGTAAACTCGAAAAAACTGGGGGCCTTCTTGTAAACATTTATCGCAAGCTTCCCCAGTTCAACTTATCGACAAGATAAATCTTGAGTAGGGCTTTTGCTCAGTTGGTCTCCGGGTTGGCATTGACAATTTTTGGATCTGGTTAATGCCGACTGTAAAAGTGTATCGAGCAACTCCATCTTCATCGTTTCTTTAAGTTGACCTCTTGCCCAATCGGTTTTTGTCGGTCGCGTTGCTTGGGAGCTATCGCTATGGAACTACGCCAGCGGGATCCGCAAACGTTGCAAAACCTGTTGCGGGCCGCCTACCAACAGCTTTTGGAACGCCAGCCCTACCAGCACGAGAAGGCGGGAGAGCTGGAGAAAATCGAGCAGGACTTCCTGCGGGGTCGGATTGGGATCAAGCGCTTGGTTCGCCAAATTGGGGGATCCCGGCTCTACCGGCAGCTCTTTTTCAGTGCCGGCTGCAACACCCGCTGCGTGGAGGAGGGTTTTAAGCACTTTTTGGGACGGGCCCCCGCCAGCAAGGAGGAGGTGGCGGCCTATCACAACATTCTGGTGCGCCAGGGCTTTCAGGCCATGGTCAATGCCTTTATCGACTCGGAGGAGTACCGCCACAGCTTTGGCAACGACCAACTGCCCCACCGGCGGCAGCGGCTGAGCGGCCATCTGCCCCGGGCCTACCTGCTGACAGAGCAGATGCACCGGCGCCATGAGCTGGCGATGCAGGGATCCCCGCGGCTGCAGAGCTTGGCGGTGATGGAGGGAGGTGGGATCCCTTAGGCGATCGGGCTGGGGAGGAACTCAAGGGTGTAGGCCTGGCGGACATTCAGGCCAGCTTCGACAATTCCCAGGGCCACCATTTCCTGAAAATAGGTCTGCCAGCGCTGGTGGGTCATGGCGCCGATCCCTAGGGTGGCCGCGTCGCCGGCAGTGAGGAGGCCGTAGTCTTTTAGGGCTTGGTGGGCATAGGCCAGAAGGGCCTCGCTCATGTTGGGGTTGTCCTGGCGGATGAGGCGGTTGCCGGGACGGGGATCCTCCAGGTAGCTCTGCCAGCCCTGGATAGAGGCGGCCACAAATTTTCGCACCTCCTCCGGGTGCTGTTCGGCAAAGGGGCGGGTAGTCTCCAGCGTGGTGGCATAGGGGGAATAGCCGTAGTCGGCCAGCAGGAAGACAACCGGATCAAAGCCGCCCTCCTGGCGCACGCGGAAGGGCTCGGAGGTGACATAGCCCTGCTGGGCAGAGTGTTTGTCCAGCAGGAAGGGGGTGAGGCTGAGGTTGTAGGGGCGCTTTTGCGCGTCGGTAAAGCCAAACTTGGCCCGCAAGAAAGGCCAGTAGGTAAGGTTGGCTCCCGGAGAGACCCAGATGGGCTTGCCCCGCAAGTCCTCCAGGCGCTCGATGCCCACGCCCGGATGGGCCAAAAGACACTGGGGATCCTTCTGGAAAAAGGCGGCCACGGTGAGCACGGGGATCCCTGACTGCAGAGCCGCTAGGGCGTCGGAGCTGCCGCCGAGGACAAAGTCCGCCGCCCCTCCGGCCAGCAGTTGCAGCACGTTAACCGCCGTTCCCCCCATGCGGATTTCCACCTGCAGGCCGTAGTCGGCGTAGATGCCCAGGGCCAGGGCCTGGTAAAAGCCGCCGTGTTCTGCCTGGGCGTACCAGTTGGTGACTAAGCGCAGGGGCCGGGATCTGGAGCGGCGGGATCCCGCTGCCGCTGCCACTAGAGCAGCTCCACTGGCCAGAAAGCGCCGTCGGGGCCAGAGCTCTGCAGTCACACGAGCCATGGGCAGGGATCCTCAGACTGCAACGCTTTCAGTATCTCGCAAGCAGGCGGTTTTTGCCTCAGCTTGGAGGAAGAGTTGCCAAGCAGGCGGGATCCCGCTTTTGCGGCAGGATCAACAGGTAGAGGGCAAGAGAAGGGGTGCAGCAGCATGGGCAAAGTGTATCTGGTGGGGGCGGGGCTGGGCGGGCGGGCCGGCCTGACGCAAGGGGCGCTGGAGATCCTGCGGCGGGCTGAGGCCGTTTGGGTGGACGAGCTGGTGGACGCGCGCTTGTTGGCGGAGTTGCCCCCCCAGGCACAGGTGTGGCGACGTTCCGAAGCAGCAAGTTTGCAGGAGGGCATCCGCTGGCTCATCCAGCGCTGCCGGGAAGGGAAGCAGGTGGTTCACCTCAAGGCGGGGGATCCCTTGATCTTTGGCCGTGCCCGCGAGGAGGTGCAGGCCCTGCGGGAGGCGGGCTGCCCGTTTGAGATCTGGCCAGGCTTGTCGTCGGCCCTGGCCGGCCCTTTGTGGGCAGGGATCCCTCTGACCGATAAGCACTTGAGCCGCACCTTTGCCGTGCTGACCGCCCACGAGCTGGAGGCCCTGCCCTGGGGCGCTCTGGCCCAGTTGGATACGTTGGTGATCTTGATGGGATCCCGGCAGCGGCAGCAGATTGCGGCCCAGTTGGTGGCAGCTGGGATCCCACCGGAGCGCGCCGCCGCCGTGATCTGGGGGGCAGGGCAGGCGGAGCAGCAGGTTTGGGTGGGCACCCTGGCAGAGCTGCAAGAGGGGGAAGGGTTGGAGCCGGAAAAGCTGCCTGGCCTGCTGCTGGTGGGCGAGGTGGTGCGGCTGCGGCAGGAGTTTTTGCCGGGGATCCCACCGTTACCGCCACCGGCTCCTTTGGCAGGCAAAACGGTGCTGGTCACCCGGGCTGAGGGGCAGTCGCCAGCTTTGCGCGAGCTGCTGCAGACTCAGGGGGCGCGGGTGCTGGAAATGCCCGCCCTGGTCATCCAGCCGCCTACAAGCTGGGATCCCTTGGATACAGCCATTGCCGACCTGGAGAAATTCGATTGGCTGCTCCTGACTTCGGCCAACGGCGTGCAGGCTTTTTTCGAGCGGTTGCAGCAGCAGGGGCGAGATAGCCGGGCTCTTTACTCTCTGAAAGTGGCAGTGGTGGGATCCAAAACGGCGGCGGTACTGGCCCAGTACGGCATCCGCCCAGATTTGCTGCCCTCTGAGTTTGTGGCCGAAGCCCTGCTGCCTATTTGGCCGGAGCCAGTGCAGGGGCAGCGCATCCTCTTTCCCCGCGTCGAATCCGGAGGACGGGAGGAGCTGGTGCAGGGGCTGCGGCAACGCGGAGCCGAGGTGGTGGAGGTGGCGGCCTACCAGTCGGCCTGTCCGGCAGCGGCGGATCCCCAGGTGGTGGCTGCCCTCAAGGAGCGCCAGGTGGATATCCTCACCTTTGCCAGCTCCAAAACCGTGCAGCATTTTGCCCATCTCCTCCACCAGGCCGGCCTGGGCCCTGAAGTCTGGGATCCGCCGGTGCAGATTGCGGCCATCGGCCCCAAAACGGCGGCAACCTGCAGGCAGATCTTGGGGCGGGTAGATGTGGTGGCCCAGGAGTACACCCTGGAAGGGCTGGTGGGATCCCTCCTGCAGACTGTCCCCTAGCGGGATAATGGGAGGTCAGTTGGAACGCTAGACACCATGTGGCAGACGGCCAAGCTCTACGAAGACATCCTCTACGAGAAGACCGACGGCATTGCCAAGATCACCATCAACCGCCCCCACAAGCGCAACGCCTTCCGCCCCAAGACGGTTGCCGAGATGATTGATGCCTTTCTGGATGCGCGGGAGGATCCCAATATTGGAGTCGTGCTCCTGACAGGCGCCGGGCCGCATACGGATGGAAAATATGCCTTCTGTGCTGGGGGCGACCAGAGCGTGCGCGGAGAGGCCGGCTACCTAGACGAGGCAGGCGTTCCCCGCCTCAATGTCCTGGATCTGCAGCGCATCATCCGCTCCCTCCCCAAAGTGGTGATTGCGCTGGTGGCCGGCTACGCCATTGGCGGGGGCCATGTTTTGCATCTCATCTGCGATCTAACCATTGCCGCCGACAACGCCATCTTTGGCCAAACCGGGCCGCGGGTGGGCAGCTTTGACGGCGGCTTTGGGGCCAGCTACTTGGCGCGGGTGGTGGGGCAAAAAAAGGCGCGCGAAATCTGGTTCCTCTGCCGCCAGTACACAGCCGCGCAGGCGCTGGAAATGGGCCTGGTCAATGCGGTGGTGCCCGTGGAGGAACTGGAGGCAGAAGGGATCCGCTGGGCGCGGGAGATCCTCCAGCACAGTCCCCTGGCCATCCGCTGCCTCAAGGCCGCCTTCAACGCCGATTGCGACGGCCAGATGGGGCTGCAGGAGCTAGCCGGGGACGCGACGCTGCTGTACTACATGACCGAGGAAGCTGCCGAAGGCAAACGCGCCTTCTTGGAGAAGCGCCCTCCTAACTTTCGCCAGTTTCCCTGGCGGCCCTAGGGAGCGGCTCCCTGTCCAGGTCGGGATCCCTTAGGCTGGACTTAGTTCCTGGTCTAAGCCGATGGCTGCACCCACTCCGACGCTGCTCTTGGTCGATGGTCACTCCTTGGCCTACCGCGCTTTTTACGCCTTTGCCCACAGTCGCGAGGGGGGCTTGCGCACCTCCACCGGGATCCCGACGAGTGTTAGCTTTGGCTTTTTGAAATCGCTGCTGGAGGTCCTGGAGAAGTACCCCCCCACCCATGTAGCTGTTGCCTTTGATACCCGGCAGCCCACCTTTCGCCACGAGGCTGATGAAACCTACAAAGCAGGCCGCCCGGAAACGCCGCCGGAGTTTCTTGAAGATGTGGAGAACCTCCAGCAGGTGTTGGCGGCGCTGCGCATTCCCATTTTGGCAGTGCCCGGCTTTGAGGCCGACGATATTCTGGGGACTCTCTGTAGGCTTGTTCCCCAAAAGTATCGAGTGCAGATCTTAAGCGGTGACCAGGACCTGTTTCAATTGATTGACCGCGAGGGAAGAATTAGGGTTTTGCACCTCAACAGCAAGGATCGCGTCAGCGAATTTGGCCCCCAAGAGGTCAAAGAGAAATTGGGCATCTGGCCTTGGCAAGTGGTCGACTACAAAGCCCTCTGTGGTGACCCCTCCGACAACATTCCCGGCGTCAAGGGGATTGGCCCCAAGCGAGCGGCAGAGCTCTTGCAGCGCTATGGCAGCTTGGAGGAGATTTTCAACCATTTGGAGGAGATCCCTGGCAAAGTCCAGCAGTACCTTAGGGAAGGGATCACGGCGGCCCGGCACTCCCAATTTCTGGCTCGGATTCACTGCGACGTCCCCCTTGTGCCTGACTGGGAGGGCATGAGGTTGACCGGCTTTGACCCAGAGGAAGTGCTGCCGCTGCTGGAGAAACTAGAGTTTCGCAGTTTCATTGCTCAAGTGCGGAAACTCCAGGCTACCTTGGGCGGGATCCCCCCTCAGGCAACTGCAGCCAGGACAGGTTCCCTAGAAGCTGAAGGGGATGGCTCTGCCTACGACGAGGCCCTTTGGTTTGATTTTGCCGCTGCTCCCGCCCCTTCTCTGCCGGCAGTGCGCATTGTGGATACCCCAGAGCAATTGGAGCTGTTGCGGCAAGAGCTGTTGGCCTGTTCGGGGATCGTAGCCTGGGATACGGAAACCACGAGTTTGGATCCCCGCGACGCCCAACTGGTGGGAATTGGCTGCTGTTGGTCAGAGGGGGATGTTGCCTATTTGCCCATTGGTCACCGCCAGGGATCCAACCTGGACTGGAACCTAGTTAAGCAGAGCCTAAAGCCCATTTGGGAGGATCCCAATCGGCCCAAAAGCCTGCAAAATTGCAAGTATGATCTCAGTATTTTTCGCGCCCATGGCATCCGCCTACAAGGGATCCAATTTGATCCCATGCTGGCCAGCTACGTTCTCAACCCAGAGGCCAGCCACAACTTGGCCGACTTGGCAGCTAGCTATTTAAATTTGCCCACCACCAGCTACGAAAAGTTGCTGGGCAAAGCAAAGTCCATTGCCGATCTGCCCATTGCCAAAGTGGCAGAATATTGCGGCACCGATGCCTATTGCGCCTATCGCTTGGTGCCTATCCTCACCGAGAAGCTGCAACAGACTGACCCACGCCTCTGGAATCTTTTTATCCAGGTGGAGTTGCCCTTGGCTCATGTTTTGGAAGAAATGGAGTGGGTCGGCATCCGTATCGACACTGAGTTTCTCCAGCAGTTTTCTCAGGAGCTGGAAAAAGAGCTACAAAGCCTGGAGCAAAAGGCCTATGCCCAAGTGGGGGAGGTCTTTAACCTCAACTCTCCCAAACAGCTGGCATCCCTACTCTTTGAAAAGCTCAAGCTAGATGTCCGAAAAACTCGCAAGACAGCCACCGGATACTCCACCGACGCTTCTGTTTTAGAGAAGCTGGAAGGGGATCACCCAGTTATTGAAACTATTCTCCAGTACCGCACCCTGGCCAAGCTCAAATCCACCTATGTGGATGCACTGCCAGCTCTGGTAAGACGCGATACAGGCAGGGTGCACACCAACTTTAACCAGACCGTTACTGCCACTGGCCGGCTCAGCTCCTCCAACCCCAATTTGCAAAATATCCCCATCCGCAGCGAGTTTAGCCGCCGCATTCGCCAGGCCTTCATTCCCCAGGAGGGATGGCTGTTGGCCTCGGCTGACTACTCACAAATTGAGCTGCGCATCCTGGCCCACCTCAGCCAAGAGCCAACCCTCCTTGAGTGCTTTCGCTCCGGGGAAGATGTGCATACCCTAACCGCTCGCTTGCTCTTTGAAAAGCAAGAGGTAACCAGTGAGGAACGCCGCCTTGCCAAGACGATTAACTATGGCGTGATCTATGGCATGGGAGCCCAGCGTTTTGCCCGCACGGCAGGAGTATCGCTGGTAGAAGCTAAGCGGTTCTTGCAGCGATTTAATGAGCGCTATGCTGGCGTTTTTGCCTATCTCCGCGCCACCGAAGCCTTTGTGGAAGAACACGGCTATGTGGAAACCATCCTGGGTCGCCGCCGCTATTTCCCCAATTTGTCTCAGCTATCGGGCCACCGCAAACAAGCCGAGCTACGAGCTGCTGTGAATGCCCCCATTCAGGGATCCGCTTCAGACATTATCAAAGTAGCTATGGTGCGCCTGCAGGAAAAGCTCCAGAACTTTCGTTCGCGTTTACTGTTGCAGGTTCACGACGAGCTGGTATTTGAAGTAGAGCCCTCAGAATGGCAGGACTTACAGCCCCTCATTCAAAGAGAAATGGAAGGGGCGGTGCCCCTCTCCATACCGCTGGTGGTGGATATTCAAATTGGCCACAACTGGAAGGAGGCCAACTAAGAATGTTAAGCTATGTGAAAGCGTTCGTTATCTCCCTATGGCTGTTGAGATCTACACCTGGCGTTTTTGCCCTTTTTGCATTCGCGCCAAGCAACTGCTAGACCGCAAGGGAGTCAAGTACATCGAATACGCCATTGATGGGGATGAGGCGGCGCGAGCGGAGATGGCTAAGCGGGCCAACGGGCGCCGTTCGGTGCCCCAGATTTTCATCAACAACCAGCACATCGGCGGCTGCGACGACCTCTATGCCCTTGAGGCCCAGGGCAAGTTGGACCTGCTCCTGCAGCAAGCTCACTAGACCCGTCTCTTGCCGGCCTCGGCTGGCTAGCCGGTGCCGGGGTCTTCTCCTTTTTTGCTGCCAGGCCCAGATTAGCTACTGGCTTGCCGGAGGCGAGCACGGGCCTGTTTCAGCATGGCAATCAGGGTGTGGTGGGCATCTTCAGAATCTTTGAGAGGGTGATCAAAGGGAATGCGCAGGGTTCGTAGGGCCCCGTCTACCTCTACCTGCAGGTCCATCCCTTCTGAGTCAATGGCCTGCATGCGAGCCTGAGTCACCCCTTCCACTTGGCCGAAGACTTTGGCATAGAGCGCCAGGGCATCGGCGTGGTCTTCGTTCATGTGCTTGCAGATGCGCTCGCTAACCTGAGGGGTGAGAGGGTCGGCCATAGAGTTGCAAAAGGGATGTCCAGATTTTAGTCTAGCGGACTCTTGGCTCCAGCGGCAGTTAAAGGCAGGCCAGCTCCCCCGCGCCCAGCCACTTGTTTCTCCTAGAGCCAGTAGGATTGGTTGATACCCGGGCAGCGCCCAGATGGGGGTGGACATGCAGCTTTACGAGCGCGACTTCTATGCCTGGACCCAGGAGCAGGCGACGCTGCTACGAGCGGGCCGGCTGGAGCAGCTAGATACTGGGCATTTGGCGGAGGAAATCGAGGCTTTGGGCAGGCAAGAGCGCCGCGAATTGGTCAATCGCTTGGGGATCCTGCTGGGGCACCTCCTCAAATGGCAGTTCCAGCCCCAGCTTCGCGGCAAAAGTTGGCAAGCCACGATCATCGAACAGCGGCAGGATATCCAGGAGCTCATTGCGGAGAGCCCTAGCCTCAAAGCTTACCTAACTGAAGCGATGGAAAAGGCCTATCGAAAAGGACTGCTCCTGGTGGTGAGAGAAACGCCTCTTTCTCTGCAGGATCTGCCTGACCGGTGCCCCTACACTTTTGAGCAGGCGATGGATCCCAACTTTTACCCTGAAGAATAACTGCCAGATTGCGCCAGGAGTGAGTATGCAGCTTTACGAGCGCGACTTTTATGCCTGGACTCAGGAGCAGGCAGCGCTGCTGCGGGCAGGACAGTTGCAGCAGTTGGATACTGTCCATCTAGCAGAGGAAATCGAGGCTTTGGGCAGGCAAGAGCGCCGCGAATTGGTCAATCGCTTGGGGATCCTGCTGGGGCACCTCCTCAAATGGCAGTTCCAGCCCCAGCTTCGCGGCAAAAGTTGGCGGGCAACTATTAGCGAACAACGTCGCCAAATCCAGCGATTGCTCAAAGAGAGTCCCAGCCTCAAGCCTGAGCTTTTGGTAGCTCTGCCAGAGGCTTACCAAGACGGGATCCTGTTGGTGGTGAAAGAAACGCCGCTCTCGGAAGAGGAGCTGCCCTTTGAGTGTCCCTACACCCTTGAGCAGGTGCTAGATCTCGGCTTTTATCCGGGATCGGGATCGCTCAAGGGGCTTGGCTCGCCCTTGGAAATGCCGCCTCTTGCAACCTGAGAGCGAAAGCTGGGGCTCCAGCTCAACCTGGCCTCCAAAGGCTGCAACCAAAGCCTTGCTAGAGATGGCTCAGGCGTGATTTGAACACGCGACCCAGGGCTTATGAGTCCCCCGCTCTACCGCTGAGCTACTGAGCCGAGAAGACACTCAACTAGGATAGCATCTTTATGGCTGGAAAGTCTGCCCTGAAAGAGGATCCCCACAGGCATAACTTCCTCCACAGCTTGGGGTAACTTGTTCCAGCAAGCCACCTAGAACCGTGCTGTAATGAAGACGCCCTCTCCTCGGCCTCTCAAGGGATCCCTCTTCTGGTTGGCCCTATTGCTGCAGGTAAGCCTGGTTGCGCTGCTGCCGACACGGAAGGCACTTACCCTTGCCACGGGAACCCTCATCTACTTGCAAATTGCTCCTCGGGATCCCTACGACCCCTTGCGGGGCCGCTACGTAACCTTGAGCTATGCCGTTGCCCAACTTTCCACTCTGAAGAAACTGCCCGGCTGGTCCCCTGAGCTCCGTAAGCCAGGGATCCTCTACCTGCGCTTGGCCCCTCCTGCCGGGGATCCTGCTCAACCTTGGCAGGCCGTTGGCATCAGTCGCGACCGACCCAGGGATCTGCGGCCTGGGGAAGTTGTCCTGCAGGGTTGGTTCGATGGGTGGCAGCTCAGGTTTGGGATCGAAGAGTTTTTCCTTCCAGAAGCGCTGGGAGAGGTTCTGGAAGAAGCAATCCGCCACCGCCCAGAAACCCTGCGGGCAGAGGTGAAGGTGGATCCCTGGGGCAAAGCAGCTCTGGTGGGTCTTTGGGCGGGGGAACGGCGGTACTAAAGGCCGGCCTTGTTCTGCAGTGGGGGGAGGATCCCTTTTAGCCCTCTTTCTTTTTCCGCGAGCGACTTGAGCTTGTTTTCTTGACGCTGGCGGATGTCGTGGTTTTTTTAGACGATTTCTTCTTACTAGGAGGTGGTGCTGTAGGAGCTAGGAAAAATACCTCCTTCAGAGCATCCAACTTTTTGCCTCGCGTAATTCTGCATCCTAGCTTGGTTATGGGAGTTAGATCCTGCCACCAGCTCCTATCCGCCTCCGCAATTCGCGCGGCTGCAGTGGTTACATCAACTCCCTTAAGCGGAGTGCCGGGCTGCTCAGCCAGGTATCTCAGCGCAGCCAAGATAGTTTCCCTAGAAGCCTCAGTCAGATTGACCTTCGGAACCCTTTCTCTGGCGAGAACTTGGGCCTGCTCCACCTGCTCCGGAGCTGGGTCAACAATGATACACCACAGCCTCTCCAGCCCTGCTTCTTGAGCAACTGCATAGACAAAATGGTTGCCAACAGCCTTGTACTGGTAGTCGCCAGCTTCAACCACTAGCAGCGGCACCCAGTTGCGCCCTCCTGTTGCCCTTAACTGAGCGGCTGCTGCAGTAACCAGGAAAGAGGGAGCAGAAAACCCCTCGGCAGGCATGATGCTCTCAAGGGGTAAGTTAACCAGCTTGCCGAGATCGGAGAACTCACTCATCGATAAAGTACTCGCCGGCGAGACTTTGGTAGTATTCTAAAATCCTTTTGTCCCTAAAAACAGCAGGAATTCGAGCGAAAGTGGCAGAAGATATCAGTGCATAGTCGGGTATAATGCATTTGTCTTCATTGCCCTTTTTAAGGAGCAGTCGGAAATACGGGGTTAAGTCCATATCTTTCTCTTGCTTAATAAGCTTTTGTATTTCTTCGTTTGCCAGTTTGATAGCGTTTTGATTTTTCGAGGAGACGCCATTAAAAAAGATAGGCAAAGCGATGGGGCCTCCGTCATGTCGTGATTTAACAGTTTCTGGAATGAATTTGGTAATTACTCTAACAGCATTATTTAAAGAAGACAGATCGTCAGGTCGGGTAGGTATCAAAATAACGTCGGCAGCAAAAAGCCCACTTTGGCTGAAGTAAAGCCACTGAGTTGGGCAGTCGATTAGGATGTAGTCATACTCACGACGAAGGGGGGCAAGCAGATCCCGAAGGCGCCTGGTTCCTTTCTGGATATAGGCTGCAGCGTCACTGTTGGTCAGTGTCTCCAGCTCAGGGTCTCTTGGGATGAGGTTGAAGACGGGAACTATTCCCTTAGGTGTCTTGAGCCTATATGTCTGAACAATCGTGTGGACGTCTATCCTGGGATCCTTTAAACACTGCGTTAGTGTAACTTTTCCAGGAGTAGCTCCCAAGCTTCTTGTCAAATCTCCTTGGGAATCAAAGTCAACAGCTAAGACTTTTTTCCCTTTATATGCTAATGCTCCTGCAAGGTTAATAACCGTTGTTGTTTTGCCCACACCGCCTTTATTGTTGTACACACATATGGTCAAAGCACGCTCGTAGTTTTCTATCTTGTTTCGTAAATCATGCACGATGTTCTCAATGTTATCCAGGTTGATAGCAAGGTTTGCTGTAACAGGGTGAACAACCTTCCCGTGCCTCCTCCAGAGCTGGATGTAATTTGCATTGGTGATTATTCCCCACTTTGCTGATTTGCTATGCTCTCCAAGCAAGTACCTTTTTATTTGATCTACTGCATCTCTATAGGCAGCGAATCCCTCACTAAGATTGACTGTCCTGGACTTAACTTCCAAGAGAAGGTATGGGTTTTTCCTAGAGTTGAAGAAGATGTCTGTATGTTGTGTGTTTTTTCTAGCCGCAAAGTCTACTTCTCCGCACCCTGTTTCAAACTCAGGCCTAATCTCCAGGTCTCCAAAGCCTAGCTCATGGAGCAAGGGGATAGCGAAATGTTGGACAATGACTTGCTCCTTGCCCTCGGTGGGGGATATCCTCTCAAGCTTCTCTCGGAGGGGGATAGCACTGGTCATAGACTGAAGGGATCCCAATGTGCCCCTCAGTCTAGCAGTTGCTTTGCCCTCTCCGCGAGTGCCTGGGCCGTTAGGCCGTTGTAGTCCATGAGTTCGGCAGGGGTGGCGGTGGTTTCGCCGCGTTTCCAGGCAAAAATATCGCGCGGGCCGGTGTAGCGCAACAACAGGGGCTCCAACATCAGGCTGGATCCGCCAGTCACGCCGATAAGGGCTTCGCCGGCAAACCAGGCGGCAAACTCCTGGTCAGACATGAACTCCCCATCGGGTTGGGCACAGGTGGACCAGGCTATATCGCTAGGGCGGTAGAGACGGCGAGGGTTGACTACCGAAACAATTTTGCTGCCGATCCCCTGGGCCTTGAGCTGGTCAGCCGCCGCAAAGACTGGCAGGAGGATCATATCCCCCACCACAGCAAAGACCACAGTGCGGGATCCAGGCAGTTCCTGGAGCACGGTGCAGCCCTGCTCCACGGCTTGGCGCGCTTGTTCCAGGGTGGTGCGGATGGGCAGGGGGGTTTTGCTGGCAAAGATCGGGATCCCTTTGTTGAAGGTCGATAGGGCCCACTCGTAGGCGACTTGGGCACAGTTGGCGTCGGGGGGAAAGAGGGGGAAGATGTTGCCGTTGCGCATCATGGCCGCTAGATAGGCCTCGATTTCCGGACGTTGGTGGGTCCAGCCGTTGCGTCCCTGTTCCAATGCTCCAGCCGTGAAGAGGGCAATAGCGGAAGGGGTGGGGCGGCGCAGCTCCGCCATCGCCTGGGTTACCGTCTGCCAGATGGGCAGTCCGTTGACGGCAAAGGATTCATAGGAGCACCAGAGAGAGCGCCCGCCGAAGAGCGCCAGGCCCCCCGTCAGGCCAGCGCAGGCATCTTCGCTAAGGGGTTCGTAAACCTGGCCCTGGGGCTGTTGGTTGTAGAGGGGATCCACCGTGGGGTGGATGACTTTCAGGCCCTGGTTGACATTGGCAAGGCCGGAGGCCTCGTTGCCGTCCGCGTTGGCCACCAGAAAGTCAGGGTCTTTCTGCCCTACCTGCACCACTAGAGCGCCAATGGCCGTGGTGGAGACTTGCTTATCGCCCAGGGGAAACTCCGTCAAGTTGAGGGATCCCAGCGGCGGCAGAGGCCGGATAGACTCAGTGACCACCACCTTGGCTGCCGGCCCCCCAGCAGCCCGCTCGCAGTTTTGTCGCACCAGGGCCCAAGCTGCCGGATGCAGCGCCCGCGCTTGCAGAGCAGCCACAATGTCGGGGTTATCCAAGGTATGGTGGGCGTAGAGGTTGTGGGATTTGGATCCCTTGGCGTGCACGCCCGCCCCTTTCAGTTGCTTGAGGATGAAAACCGTCAGGTGGCCGCTTAGAGCTGCCTGAATGGCCCGCTCCATTTCGGTCAGTACCCTCTGGGCAAAGGCCAAGCGGGCTTCCAGGGAAAAGAGAGTGCTGTCCACATAGGGGCCAGGCTGCTGGGCATCGTCGAATTCCTTAGCATCCACCAGCACCACTTCCTCGAAGCCGTTGCCCCGCCAGTACTCAACCATCTGGGCGTTGGTGAGGGTGGAGATCATGCTGTGGTGCTCTTGGCTGTAGCCATTCCAGACCAGCACCGGCAGGAAGTTGGTGCGCTGCGGGAAGGCGGTGTGAAAGTGGATCATGGAGCTCATCACGTAGGGCTCCCCCAGCCCCCCATCGCCGATGGTGACAGGAAAGAGGCGATCCGGGTAAAGCAAAGCAGCGGCCATGGCAAAGTGCTGCCCCTGCCCAAGGGGCCCTGCCGGCGCCAGCAAGCCAGGGATGTAGCCAGAGAGGTGCCCCAGCAGCCCTTCCCGTTCCCGAAAGCGAGCCTGCAAGTCAGAGACGGTGTGGATGCCCATCTCGGCCAGGGATCCATCCAAGAACATGGCGGCATAGAAGCCGGGGGCGTGGTGGCCCACTTCGGTGGGGATATTCTTCTGGCCCAAGTACACCAAAGCGGCGTAGGCCTCCGCCTGGCTGGCAAAGCCCCCTGGGTGGCCCGAGGCTTTGCTGGCCGTCATCTGCAGGGTGAGGTAGCGCAGCGCATCGGCATAGAGCAAAGTTTGGTAGGCAGCCATGGGACTGCCGGGATCCCGCAGCTTGCCTGTGGCAGCATCGACTGCAGGTTCCTGGCCTAGGCGATCAAATTCCGGCCAGGGATCCCCAAAGTATTGGATCCCTTGGCAAAAGGCAGGGATTTGGGCAATTGCCTCCTGAGCCAGCGTCATTGGCCAAGCCTCACTCTTTGTCGGGTTACTCCTCACTTTAAACCTGATAGGGCCTTTTGGATGTTGTAAACTACCCGCACTCATGCTGACGTATAAAGTACGGGCTCTTGGTAGCCCTGCAGTTGACAAGCCAACCACGGACCTCTGGGCTGGTTTGCGGCAGCCCCCAAGAGCGCAATCACAAACGACTCCGTCCCGCTGACGCCAGTGGAGATGCAGTGGTCCACCCACGCTTGAAAGCGCCTCTCCCTGCCAGACAGCCGTTGCAACGGTTGCCGGCACCTGCGCCGTGAACTGCATGTGCCCTGACTGGCTTTGTGTTGAAGAGGAGCCCTCAACCGGGAGTAGTGGTCTCTTACAGGACGCTATGGTATTGAGTTCATTGAGGTAGACGAGGTGTACACTTCCCAGGCAAGTTTCTTGGATAGGGATGAGCTACCTAACTACGGTGAAAGACCCGACCGGTGGCAAGCATCTGGGAAGTGGATAAAGCGGGGACTGTGCCAAACAGCCAAAGGGTGGTTAGTGAACGCTGATGCTAACGCTGCGGCTAACCTACTGAGAAAAGTAAGCAGAACTTTGGGGCTTTGCCTCGAGGGACTGTCTAAGGGCGGTTTGACAACACCTTTACAAGTCCGTTTGTGGGCTACTTAGGAATCTCCCGACTTCAGTCGAGGGAGGGTCAACTAGCTGTGCTCGGTGGCGGATTAGGAGCGGCAAAGCTGCTCCCTTCTGGAAAAGGGGAGTGTTCTGCGTGCATCTGAACGCAAAACTATCTGACTGCAAAACTTAGCCCCTTGCTGTGGGCATTGACCCTGGCAGCAAGCAGGAAGGGTGGACGGTTAAATCTGTAGCTCACATGTGCCTCGACATCCAAGTGGACACTGTGACTTGGATGAAGCTATGGATCCCTGAGGCAGCAGGTTTCATCAGAAGCGATTTGTAGGTAAGGGATGCCTCCTTGAGCCAAGGGCGGCCGGCCCGTTGCTGCTCAATCTAGCTATCGCTTGCTGAGTTTGAGGGCTGATCTGGAGCAGAAAGCACCTTTTATGCTGAATGAGCATTTTAAGATGACATAACTGCATAATAGGTAACAAACGGTAGCACACATTACCAAAGATCTGGAGGCGAAACCCCTATATTGGCCTGCGTGAAGGGCTTGAGCATGGCCGCGCCCTTGCCCGCTTGGCTGTTGGGATCCCTGCGGCACCCAAGCTTTGCAACCCAAGCAACAAAGTCCTCGACTTTCTCCACCGTCACTTTGCCCAGGAGGAGTAAACCAGCTTCAGATGAGAATCAGCAATGGATAACGTGCGTAGCCTCTGTCCCTACTGCGGGGTTGGTTGTGGCCTGGAAATTCTGGCTGGCGGCACAAGAATTCGTGGGGATCGGTCTCATCCCTCCAGTCAAGGCATGGTTTGTGTTAAGGGTGCCACCCTTCTCGAAACCCTTGATCACAACCGTGCCACCGTGCCTCTTTATCGCTCCAGCCTCCGCGATGATTTTCAGCCGATTAGCTGGGATCAAGCGCTGGATTTGATCGTGGAGCGCATTCGCCAGAGTCGCCCCGAGCGAATTGCGATCTATGGTTCAGGGCAGTTGCATACTGAAGATTATTACGTTGCTCAAAAGCTACTCAAGGGCTGCCTGGGCAGTAATAACTTTGACAGCAACTCGCGCCTTTGCATGTCCTCTGCCGTGGAGGGCTACTGCCAAAGCTTGGGTTCAGATGGCCCTCCCTGTAGCTACTCTGACCTCGATAGCTGTGAGCTTGCCTTTTTGATCGGCACTAACACCGCTGAGTGCCACCCAATTTTGTTCAATCGCCTACGCAAGCGCCACAAGAGCGACCCGAGTTTGAAGGTGGTGGTTGTGGATCCCCGCCGTACCGAGACGGCTGAGGGTGCAGATCTATATCTTGGGATTGCTCCAGGCAGCGACATTGATTTGCTCAATGGTATTGCCCATCTACTCATTCAGTGGGGGGCCATCAACCACGACTTCATTGCCCAACACACCGAAGGCTTTGAGACCTATGCAGCTCTGGTGGCCGAGTACACTCCTGCGCGTGTGGCTAGTCGCTGCGGCATAGAAATTGAGGATGTAATTGCCGTCGCTCGACTCTGGCAGCACTCCCGGAAAACCCTTTCCATGTGGTCAATGGGGCTTAACCAGTCCAGCGAAGGTACTGCCAAGGTTACAAGTCTTATCAATCTCCATTTGCTCACTGGCCAAATAGGCTTTGCGGGGGCAGGGCCGTTCTCGCTGACGGGGCAGCCTAACGCCATGGGCGGCCGAGAGGCGGGTGGCTTGGCCCACCTCTTGCCCGGCTATCGCAAGGTTACGAACCCGGAAGATCGCGCTGCTGTGGAGCAGTATTGGCAGCTTGGCCCAATCAATCCTGAGCCTGGCCTCGATGC
Source organism: Synechococcus sp. H70.1 (assembly GCF_047502705.1). Taxonomy (NCBI): domain Bacteria; kingdom Bacillati; phylum Cyanobacteriota; class Cyanophyceae; order Synechococcales; family Synechococcaceae; genus Synechococcus; species Synechococcus sp. H70.1. The sequence goes on along the minus strand of NZ_JANSIV010000170.1, from coordinate 32,995 downwards.
TCTCGGGATGATTCGCGCTCTGGAGGCTGACGCCCTGGATGTTTTCTGGATTGCCGCCACCAACCCGCTGGTGAGCTTGCCCGACCTGCACCGGGTAGCAGCAGCGCTCTCGCGATCGCCTTTCACGATTGTCCAAGATGCCTACTTTCCTACCGAAACCACTGCCTACGCGCATCTGGTGCTGCCTGCTGCTCAGTGGGGTGAAAAAACGGGCACCATGACCAACTCCGAGCGCCGCGTTACCCTCTGTCCGGCGTGGCGCCATCCCCCCGGTGAAGCACGGGCTGATTGGGAAATTTGGGCGGAAGTAGGCCGCCGTCTGGGCTTTGCCAAGGCGTTTAGCTTTGCCGATAGCGCAGCAGTTTTTGCCGAATATGTCGGTCTTACTGCTGGGCGTCCCTGTGATCTTTCTGGCCTCAGTCATGAGCTCCTGCACCAAGGCCCCCAACAGTGGCCTTATCCCCGTACTGGACCAATCGAGACCCGCAACCTCTATACCAATCACCACTTTCCAACGCCTACAGGTCGCGCTCGTTTCATCGCCAGTCATTCACACGGCCTTGCCGAACCACCGGATCCCGACTATCCCTATGTCCTCACTACAGGACGCCTCTATGGCCATTGGCACACCCAAACCCGTACTGGCCATGTAGCCAAAATTCGAGCAATGCACCCCCAGCCTTTTCTCGAGATTCACCCCCGTGATGCTGACAGGTTAGGGCTCACCGAGGGCGACTGGGTAAGGGTTGAATCACGGCGAGGCAAGGCTACCCTTCCGGTTAAAATAACCCGGGCGATCAGCCCCGGCACGGTATTTATGCCGATGCATTGGGGACCATTGTGGGGTGAAGATGCCGCCTGCAATGCCCTCACTCACTCGGTTGCCTGCCCTAGCTCGAAGCAACCTGAACTTAAAGCCTGTGCCGTCAGACTTCGTCGCATCGAACCCCTGTCAATCTAAGCCCACTTTATGTCTTGGGTAACGCGATGATCTTTCAGTTCGAGCAAGACTTTGCCGATAGCCTCCGCTGCATCCCTATGGTTGTGCGCTTGAAGCTGGATCAGTGTGGCATCAAACTCAAACTACATCAGTGGCTGCGTTTTAGTCGTCAGCAGCGCCAAAGCTTGATTGACCGACCAACTGATACTGCTGCCGACCGTGCTGCCTACCGCGAGTACCTGATTCACCTTATTGAAAATGTCTGCCAAGAACAAGCTAGTGAGCTGCCTGTTGATCCAAAACCGGCTTGGGAAGATGCCACCGCAATCCCTGCCAGCGTCCTTGAGCAAGCAGCAGCCAGGGGGGTTGTGCTGACCCTTGAGCTGTGGCAAAAGCTAACGCCCTTGCAGCGCTTTGCCCTCATTAAGCTTAGTTGCTCCAAGCACGAAAACCGTAACTTTGTACCTGCCTTTCAGGAATTCTCCTCACCCTGGAGCCAAGATAAGCGCTGCTAGGGTAGGTGCAGCTCATACTCGGACACTCCATTCGTTGGCCTTACTTTCAGCGCTTATGATCAGCGTCCAAGAAGCTGAAGCCGTTATCAAAGCCCAGTGGCTGCCACCTAGAACCGAGTCGATCCCAATCGCGAAGTGCGCAGGCCGGGTTCTTGCTGAGCCGATCTATGCCGATCGTGACTACCCGCCGATTAACCGCGTCATGGTGGACGGCATTGCCATTAACTACGCTGCCTATGCCGCTGGGCAGCGCCGCTTTAGGGTTGCGGGCATGGCTGCCGCTGGGGTAAGCGCTGCCACGCTGGCCGACCCGCAGCAGTGCTTCGAAGTGATGACCGGCTGTCCCCTGCCGCTGGGTAGCGATCTTGTCGTCCCCTACGAGCAGATTCGTATCGAGCAGGGAGTCGCTACCATCACCTATGAAGTTGAGCGCAGCAGAGGTGATTTTATTCATCGACAAGGCAGCGACTGCATCGCAGGGGCACTCGTTCTCCACCCCGGCATTACCCTCAAGAGCGTTCATATCGGCATTCTAGCCTCCTTCGGCTACAGCCATGTCCAAGTCGAAGCAGCTCCCCGCATCAAACTTGTAGCCACAGGTGATGAATTGGTCTCCATCGAGCAAACTCCCACACCCTATCAACTGCGATGCTCCAACGCTTACGCCCTCAGAGCTGCTCTCCTCGCCTACGGTTACACCGAGGTCGAGATTGACCACATCCCCGATGAGCCGGCTAGCATTATCGCCCACTACCAAACTAACACCCAAAGCTATGACCTCTTGATTTACACCGGCGGTATCTCGAAGGGAAAACGCGACTACTTACCTCGAATTTGGCAACATTGTGGCGTTACTGCCTATATTCACGGTGTCGCCCAAAAACCGGGCAAGCCGATGTGGTTTGGCATTGATCATCAAGCTAACACCATTGTCTGGGGGCTACCAGGCAATCCTGTCTCAGCTCTTGTGTGTCTGCATCGCTATCTGCTGAACCGCACCGTTTATTCCGGCTATCTGGGTGAGACCATTACCTTTGAGCCTAATCTCACTTTTTTTGTACCTGCCAAGCTTGGTAGCAACCAAGCCCTCACACTAATCATGCCTCAGAGCTCTGGCGACTTTGTTGCTCTGGCAACCAGCGATGGCTTTGTAGAGCTCCCCCAAGATCAAGTGGTCTTTAAGGCTGGCGAAGTCTTTTTATTCTATCCCTGGTACTAGGATGCAACTAGTTGATCAATGGAACCGCCGCATTCGCAAGCTGAGGGTCTCCCTGACCGATCAATGCAACCTGCGCTGTCGCTACTGTATGCCCCTGTATCCTGAGTTCATGGACAAAAGCAGCTATCTAAGTCCGCAGCAATACAAAGACATTATCGGTGAGCTGCTGGACTATGGCATCGAGGAAGTTCGTATCACAGGTGGCGAACCCCTGGTTCGGCGCGAGTTTGCCGAAATCATGCAGGGGCTTGCTGAGCTGAAAATTCCCTCCCTCAGCCTCACGACTAATGGACTGCTGTTGCACCTCTACTGGGATGTCCTTAAAGCTGCCAATGTTCATAATCTGAACATCAGTCTCGACAGCCTTCAGCCTGCTACTGAAGCCTGGATCACACACCGAGACTGCCTTGCCGATATTCTTCGTAATATCCGGGAGGGTATTTCTCAGGGGTTTAGCATCAAGCTCAACACAGTTCTGATGCGCGGCGTCAACGATCATGAGCTGTTTGATTTTGTTGAATTTGCTCGCGAGACAGGTGTGACAGTTCGCTTTTTGGAGCTGATGCGGATTGGCTATGCCAACCATATTTATGATGAGCGCTACATTTCAGCACAAGAGTGTATTGCTCGCCTAAAGGAACGCTATACCCTAACCCAGCTGCCGACGGTACCCGATTCTACAGCATTCTACTTCACAGTCGATGGGGCTGCCAAAATCGGATTTATTGCCTCCGAGTCGCAACCTTTCTGCAGCACCTGCTCGCGCTGGCGCTTGACCGCCGATGGACGTCTTTTTGCTTGCCTATTTACCGAAAACGGCTTGCCAATCCGTGATGTGACACCAGAACAACGCCGACAGATTTATCAACAGCTTTTAGGGATGAAGCCAATGCGCAGGATCGAGCAGGTTTTACATCCGATGTACAGTTTAGGGGGCTAGATCTATGGGTGAGGCTGATCGTGTATGGGCGCATCTTGATGCTCAGGGCCAACCGCAGATGGTGGATGTCAGTAACAAATCTGCATCTTTGCGAGTAGCGACAGCTCAAGCAATAGTTCAATTGCCGCCTGCTTTGAGTACATATATTGTTGGTCAAGATATTTACCTTGAGAAAGGAGTGGTGTTTCAGACAGCAGTTATCGCGGGTACTATGGCTGTTAAAAAGACTGAGCAACTGATCCCCTTTTGTCACCAGATTCCCGTCGAGAGCTGCACCTTTGATATCAAAATTGATGATCGTTTGCTTGTAACTATTCACTGCACTGTCAAAACTAGCGCCAAAACAGGCGTTGAAATGGAGGCCCTCTGTGGTGCTTCGGTAGCGGCGCTGACGATCTACGACATGTGCAAGTCGGTGTCACCCCACATCTGTATTCGAGACACCCGCCTAGTGACCAAGTCCGGCGGCAAAAACGCCCTCCTGGAGCGTCCTCTCTACGGTCTGGTACTCACAGGGGGTCAGAGCAAGCGCATGGGCCGGGATAAGGCTCTGCTGAACCACACTGGCAAACCCTATGCTGCCTATCTCTATGAATTGCTACAACCCTACTGCCAGCGAGTTTATCTATCAGCGCGTGCCGGTCAGTGGTTGGGTACGCCACTGGAGTTGCTGCCCACGCTGCCGGATCAAGTAGAAAGCGTTGGCCCAATCAGTGGTCTGCTGACTGCCCTGAACACCCATCCCGAAGCTAACTGGTTAGTTGTTGCTTGCGATCTCCTCAATCTGCAAGCAAAGACAATCCAAAAGCTAATGGAGCACTATCAAGCTGAAACGGTGGTGACCTGTTATGCTAACCCCAAACTTGGCTTTCCAGAGGCTCTCTGTGCAATCTATACTCCTCAGGCTGCAGCAGTGCTGAGGGCTGCCTATGCAGCCGGGGTATACTGCCCTGTTAAAGTCCTTGGCAGCCAACCCTGTACCCTAGTCACTCCTGACTGTGAGGCCGAACTGATGAACGTCAATACCCCAGAGGAGTATGCTGCCTTTGAACGTCTTTTAAGCCCAAGGTAATCGAAACTATGACAACTCAGTCCATCCTGACCAAAACTGTAACTATCCAGTATGTGGCGATGCTGAGGGAGCAGGCTCAACGAAGTAGAGAAGTGCTCCAAACCAATGCATCAAGCTACCTGGAGTTGTATCAGCAGGTGAAGGCAAAGTATGGCTTCCCACTGGCAGCGAAAGATATTAAAGTTGCTGTCAATCACGAATTTTGTGACCTAACTAGTCCGGTTGACGACCACGCCTTCGTAATTTTTATTCCGCCAGTCTGTGGAGGTTAGATGCTGCGGTTTTTGATTAGTGACACTGCTATCCAAACAACCGAGCTCAGCCGCTTACTTGCCGATAGCACAGCGGGTGCCCTCGTAACCTTCGAGGGTTGGGTACGCAATCACAACAGGGGAAGGACTGTTCTCAGCTTAGAGTACGAAGTTTATGAAATCCTCGCCGAGAAGGAGGGCGAAAGGATCCTCCGGGAGGCCTGCTCTAAGTTCAATCTCTGTGGCGCTATCGCCTGTCACCGTCAGGGCCATCTTGCGATTGGCGACATCGCAGTGTGGGTTGGTACTACCGCTGTCCATCGAGCTGCTGCCTTTGCTGGAACACGCTACATCATCAATGCCATCAAGCATCGGCTGCCAATCTGGAAAAAAGAGTACTATCGTGAAGAGGAACCGCAGTGGGTTTTGTGCCAAAAAACACCCTCGCTATTCGAACAATCATTTGATGAATAATTTCTAGGCTTTCTAGGCTGGCGTTAGAGAGTGTCATTGTTTGAACCAAGAGCAGTGTGGGGATCTCTAGCATGGACTTGGCCAAGCGGTGGTTCTTCACCTGCAAATCCTCATACGCCACGACGTTGTTCGACAAAGCGCTCTGCACCGCCAGAGGCGAGCACCACGTACCGGGCCAGCTTCATAGCCCAGTCTCTACGCTGGCGCTGGACTTTCAGGTGTACCTTGCCCAACCTCTTTCTCCATTTCTGGTAGAAGTTCCGCTCAGCTCCCTTGACGAATATCCTGCTCAACTTGCGTTGATGTCTTTTCAGCCGCTTATCGCTCCGGCGCAAAAACTTGGGACAATCTACCGTGTTCCCCTTGCGGTCGGTGTAGAAGTGGTGCAGCCCCAGATCGAGACCCACCACCTGGCCGGTGTACTTGCCCTGGGCCCAGCGCTCTCTGTCCAGGCAGAACTGGGCGTAGTATCCATCCGCTCTGCGCACCACCCGCACCCAGTTGATCTTGGAGCCGAGGATAAGCTGTCTGGCTTTGCCGTTGCAGTACAAGGCAAAGGTACCTGCCTGGTTGCCGTCGGTGAAGGTGATGGCCATCCCGTCAGGTGAAAGTTTCCACCCCGACTGCTTGTATTCAAAGGATACGAATGGCCTCATTCAGAGCTTGGTACTGCTCTGGTGTTCCGTTGAGTAGCTTGGCTTCCCTAGCTAGCATGCAACATCACATGCTCGAGCGGATAAGAAAAACAGCGCTTCATCCCCATAGCTAAAGCTAGGGGCCTTCGCGCATCACTTTCCGGGCAAATGAAAGGGATAGCCGGGAGCCATCCTGGGGCAGAGGTTCGGTCTCAATGGGCTGTCCCCACCATTACCTACAATATCTAGTGTCTCAAACCCTTTAGCTGCCTATTTTCCCCCAATATACAGGTGAAAATTTGCTGGCTATCGACCAGCTTCCCTTGTCCTTTACCTTGGAGATACTTGAAGGAGGAGATCTGTGCCCCTTTTTGGAAAGCTGTGGTACATTCGAGGGAGGGCAGAGCTAAGCCTTTTCTCATCTTGGTTGGCTGAGGCTCTCGGGTTTTGTTTGCTCCAGTCTGAGAGTTGTGGGGGATTGCTATTTTCTAGAGGATTTGCGATGATTGGTTAGCTGTTGTTGAGCATTACTTCTAATTGCTTCTTGGCTGTTGTCAATCCGCTTGCTCCTCAAGACCAACTGCCCCATGACAGACACTCGTCCTTGGGCCCCCTGTATCGTAGATAACGGAATTTTGGTTAACAAGCGTGACATTTACCGTCTTTTGTCGGATTTGGGGCGGGTTCGCTACTTCGATATTGTCGAGGGTCAGGTGCAAAGGCAGGGGGAGGGCTATGTGATGGAGGTATTTCAGGATGCAACCGCAGCTACCTTGGTGGCCAACCGCAGCCTTTACCTAAACCTCAACAGCTTTGACTACGCCTGCTTACGCGATCCCTCCCCCGCGGAGCTAGCAGAGGGGGACACGGAACGGCCCAGCGTGGTCATTGACTTGGTTCGGGAGAACCGCATCTTGCGTTTGGTGCCTCTGTCGGATCCGCTGTCGGATCCCGCGCAACTGTGGGCGGATACTCGCGCGTTGCAGGCGGCAATGGCAGACGCCTTGGCAGCAAGCTGGAGGCTGGAAGAGGAGGGCGGCTCTTTCGAGCTTGATTGAGGGTAATGACTGGCTGAGCTCTGCGGACGGGAGAGATCTCAAGAGGAGGCAGACTCCAACAGGGCAAAGGTGAGCGCTCTGGGGGGCTGCCTTTGCAAACTCGTGGCTGGCTTGTCAATTGCAGGGCTACTCAAGAGCCCCGGCTACTGCTTTGCGGAAGCAAGCTGCAGCTGGGGGGTGGTTCACAGGGCTTGCGAAGCAGCCCTCAGGAGCTCGGGGGACTGGCGTACTGTTTCGAAGAAGTAGTGGACATTAGCTTCAGGGGTGGCTGGGTGAACCCCGTGTCCCAGGTTCATGATGTGCCCCCGGGGTCCCGCCTTCTGAATCACCTCCAGGGTGCGTTGGCGGATCAACTCCGGCGATCCCAGCAACACCATCGGATCGAGGTTGCCCTGGACAGCCAGGGATCCTAGGCGAGCCCTGGCTTCTGCCATGTCGCTCATCCAATCGAGGCTAAACACATCGATACCAGCTTTACCCACCCGCTCTAGCAAACCAGCGCTGCCGTTGATGTAGAGGATCAGCGGCACGTGGGGATACCGAGCCTTGACCTGCTCCACCACTTGCTTTTGGTAGGGCAAAGCCCAGGTTTCGTAGTCGCTGGGGCTGAGCTGCCCGGCCCAGGTATCAAACAACTGCACCACCTGGGCGCCACTCTCAATTTGGTAGATCACGTAGCGGGCAATGCTATTGGCCAGCTTGCTCAGCAGCTGGTGCAGAAGCTGAGGCTGGGTGAAAGCCAAGCTCTTAATGTAGGCATAGTCTTTGGAGCTACGCCCCTCGACAGCGTAGCAGGCCAAGGTCCAAGGTAAGCCAACAAAGCCCAGCAGGGTTGCCTTCCCTTCCACCTCACGGCGCAAGGTAGTGAGGATAGTTTTGATAAAGGGCAAGCTTTCTTCTGGCTCTAGGGGTCGGATTTGCTCAATTTGGGCCTGGGAGCGAATTGGCGGGTCGATAATCGGCCCCTGGTTCTCCACCAGCTCAAAGGCAATGCCCATGCCCTCGAGGGGAGTGAGGATGTCGCTAAACAGGATCACGCCGTCGGGGGCAAAGGCGCGAAAGGGTTGCAAGGAGATCTCGATGGCCAGCTCCGGGATCTCACAGCGCTGCTTGAAGGTGTACTTGCTCTGCAGCTCGCGGTAGGCTGCCATGTAGCGGCCCGCCTGGCGCATCATCCAAACTGGCGGGCGATCCACCTCTTCCCCGCGGGCTGCCCGCAGTAGGCGATTGCCATCGCCATTGGTAGCAGGAGAAGCGCTAAGGTAGGCAGGTGAGTGGGACATGAAAGACCAAGCAGGTGAAGATCCTTAGTGAATCCTGACATCGAGATGACAAACAGCGCAAGCTCATCCTCCAGAGATCCCGGCACTTTCCTCCCTAGCTATCCTCGCCATAAGCCCCAGTAAGCTTTTGCAGCTTGGAGGGGCTAGAGCGTGGATCCCGAGTTCGAGCAACATGCGATAATGTCAGCTGCCCGCCAGGGATCCCGCTGTTGCTGAGTTAAGAGGAAATCTCCCTTGGTTGCCCAAACCTTCGACCTAGAAACCTATCTAAGCCAGCGGCAGCAACAGGTGGAGGAGGCGCTTTCAGCTGCAGTTAGGCCGGCATACCCAGAACGCATCTATGAGGCAATGCGCTACAGCCTCTTGGCAGGAGGGAAGCGCCTTAGGCCCATCCTCTGCCTGGCAGCCTGTGAGTTGGCCGGTGGCTCTGTGGAGCAGGCTATGCCCACTGCCTGCGCCCTGGAGATGATCCACACCATGTCGTTGATCCACGACGACCTGCCGGCAATGGACAACGACGATTTTCGCCGCGGCAAACCCACCAATCACAAGGTGTTTGGCGAGGATATTGCCATTTTGGCGGGCGATGCCCTGCTGGCCTATGCCTTTGAGCATATTGCTAGCCAAACGCGAGGGGTGCCGCCGCAGCGAGTGCTGGAGGTAATTGCCCGCATTGGCCATGCGGCTGCGGCAACTGGCTTGGTGGGAGGCCAGGTGGTGGATCTGGAGTCGGAGGGCAAGGTCATTTCCCTGGAGACCTTGGAATACATCCACCGCCACAAAACTGGCGCTCTCCTGGAAGCGGCGGTGGTCTCGGGAGGGATCCTCGCAGGGGCCGATGAGGAGCTGCTGGCCCGCCTCGGCCACTACGCCCAGGATATCGGCCTGGCTTTCCAGATCGTGGACGACATTTTGGATATTACCGCCACCAGCGAGCAATTGGGCAAAACGGCAGGTAAGGATCAAGCTGCCGCCAAAGCTACCTATCCCAGCTTGTTGGGCCTAGAAGCTTCCCGGCAGAAGGCCGAGGAGCTGATCCAATCGGCTAAGGAGGCGCTGCGTCCCTACGGATCCCAAGCTGAACCGCTGTTGGCCCTGGCCGATTTCATCACTCGCCGCCAGCATTAGAGGGATCCCTCCTGCCCCCCGTGGAGACCTTGCTCCTGTTCCTGCGCCGGAGAGCCCTATGCTGCAACAGTTGATGGCTAATCACGTTCTCTGGGTTGCTCTGCTGGCCAGTGTGTTAGCCCAGGCCATCAAGCTAGTCCTAGCTTATGTGCGCTCGGGCAAGCTCAACCTGCGGGTCTTGGTGGAGACGGGGGGGATGCCCAGCTCCCATGCGGCGCTGGTGACCGCTTTGGCCGTGGGAGTGGGGCTGGAGGAAGGTTGGGATAGCCTCCTGTTTGCGGCAACAGTGGTCTTTGCTTTGGTAGTGATGTACGATGCTGCTGGGATCCGCCAGGCCGCTGGCAAGCAGGCGCGGGTGTTGAACCGCCTTCTGGAAGAATGGCTGGAAGAAAAGGGCGCCGATCGCTTCCAGGAGCCCTACTTGAGGGAGTTGCTGGGCCATACGCCCCTCCAGGTTCTTGCCGGGGCAGCCCTGGGGGCAGCTTGTATCACGTTGTCTTTTGCCCTGGGAATCAACTGAACGCACTTGAGGCATGCTAGAGCAGGAGCATCACGGGTGGTCATGGCCTCCAGTTCTCAACCGCGTCCTCTCCAGCGCTGCCCTTCCTGCGGTAAGCCAATCCCGGCCTATCGGTACAAGTCTCCCTACTGTGACCACTGCGGTTGGCGAGCTGGGGCAAAGCCGATCCCTCAAAAGAGGGGAGCGAAAGCTCAGGGGAGTAGGATTCAGCAACAGCTGCAGCGCCTTAACCTGCCCCCTCTGCTGCAGCCACTTTTGAAGTTCGACTTTTACCTCTACCTAGGCTGGGGGATTAGCCCTCTGTTTCCCCTACTGGTGGATCGACCGCTGCTGGCTGAGTCGAGCTATCTGTTGGCCATCCCGCTAGTAGTAAGCTGGGGACTGCTGTATTTGGCGGTGCGCAATCAGCCGCTGCCTCAGGATCTGCGGCTGCCGCGTCTAATGGTGGATGTGGCGTTTATCCTGCTGCCTTTCTTTCAGAAGATTAACGTCTCCCAAGGTTCCAACCGACCCTACTGGAATGCCTTGCTTATCTGGGTTATCGGGATCCTGCTGGTTGCCGCTTTGCGGTTGTGGAGCTTTAGCCTGCTCCTGACAGCCTTGCTGTTGCTGTTGACCAGCTTCTGCACGCTGCTGTTCTAAAAACCTCCCTCTTGCTGGGGGCCCTCTGGATTGCCCAAGAAGCCTATCCCCTTGGGGAGGAGGGGGCTACCCCCTGACTTGGCTAGGGATCCAAACCCGTCGACTCGGTAGGATAGAGTGGGATCCCGCTAGTAACAGCTTGTGGGGCCTATTCAACATTGCGGGCGGGGGTGCAGCGCCGTGACACTGACTTGGCAAACAGACGGAGAGACTTGGTTGCTTCTGCCTCCCCAACCCCGCGCCGTGATCCACTTTCTGGGCGGAGCGTTTGTGGGATCCGCCCCGCAATTTTTCTACAGCCGTCTGTTGGAAGAATTGGCCCGCATGGGCATGGCCGTTGTGGCTACCGCCTACCCCACCGACATTGATCATGCCCAAATTGCTTTCAAGGCAGCCCAATCTTTCCATAGAAGCCTGCAGAGCAAAGGTTTGATGGGGTTGCCCCTCTTTGGCTTGGGCCACAGCCTTGGCGGTAAGCTGCAGATCCTTTCCTGCCTAGCCCTTCCTTCTTTGGGATCCCAGCGGCGCGGCAATATTTTTTTGGCCTACAGCAATGCTGGGCTAGCGCGGGCACTGCCAGTGTTGCAGGCCTTGGCCCAGGCGTGGCCCCAACAACAACTCAGCGATCTGTGGCGGATGTGGATGGGATCCTCGTCGCCACCCGTGAATTTGTGGCTAGAGTTTGAGCCTTCTCCAGCAGAGACCAATCGCCTCGTTGAAGAGGAATACCCAGTTAGGAACAACCTGCTTGTTGAGTTTCAGCGGGATGATATCGATGATATTCCGCTGCTCTACCAACAGCTTTCTCGCAAGTACGGAGAGCACACCGAATGGCAGTGTCTCGAGGGGGATCACCTAACTCCACTGGGCTTTAGCTATCCTTTCCCAGTTGGGCAAGAGTTCAGCCCTATCGACGCTTTCACACAGTTGCTCTACCAAAACTTGCTTGCCCCCAACTATCTCATGATCCAGCGTATTAAAGCCTGGTTGTTAGCCCAACTGGCCTATTCGAGCCAGCTGAGATCCGAGAGGAGATCTTGAACATAGGAGGAAGAAGAGTGGGCTTGCAGAGGAAACAACAGGCGTAGGATATCGCTCATCAGGAAGTAACAGGTCAAGACGCCGCCAGCAGCCATGGCTACCAAGGTTCCCGCCAGCATGCGCGAGAACTCCTGGCGCTGGAAAGCTTGCTCCATCAGACGCAGCGCCCAAAATCCCAGCAGGATAACGATGGCAAGGATAATCAACATATCGTAATCTGCGCTGCAATTTAGTGTAACAACACTGCTGCTGACGTGTCATTGGCAAAGAGACGCTGAAGTTGCCTTTCTGGGAGAGAAGGTCGGACAACAGGCGGTTGGGCTGCTGCTTGGGCTAGCTAGTCCCTTGGCGACTGCCCGACTAGGGCTCCCTTACACTGGATCCAGCCTCAAGGGTTTGGATATGGCACGGCAAAGGCGTAGCTCCCTAGCTCTCCAGCGTTCTCTTCAGGCCTCCCTGAAGCGGCGCAGCCAAGCGCTTAGTTGCCGCAGCAAGCTTATTTACCGCAACACCCGTTTGCTCTACCAGCGCAACCTGCTCCTCTACCTGCGCAATTTGCTGGTGCAATATCGGGCCAGTCTTCTCTATCTCCGAGCTAGGCCAGTAAGCCGAATTCCCCGGAGTCGCTAAAACAACTGTCTCAGCGGGTAGAGGGGGAGGGGGCAAGCTTTCCGCTAATGAGCCAGTTGTCTCCCAAGGTCTGCAGTTGCGGCTCCAGCAGTTGCCAGCTCTGGTTGACGTCAGGGATCCCTTCGCCTGCTACCGGGGTTGGTGCGTTGGCCCCCCCCAGGAGCTTGGGAGCAATGAAGGCAGCCACCTTCTGGATGGCTCCATCCTTGAGGGCAGCCCAGGCCAGGGTGCCGCCGCATTCCCAGAGGGCGCTCAGACAGCCTCGCTCAAAGAGAACCTGCGCTGCTCGAGCCGGGGTTACTTGATCCAGGTGCAGCAGCTCCACCCCTTGCTGGGCCAGGGATCGCCAGAGGGGATGGGTCTCGGTGGCTTCTGTCATCACCAAAGTTGGCGCCTCCTCCACCTGCCAGAGGTGGGCCACGGGGGGTAGGTTTAGGGAGCGGCTGAGAACCACCCGCAGGGGCTGGGATCCCTGAAAATCCGGCAGGCGGCAGGTCAGGCGGGGGTTGTCGTGCCAGACGGTTTTGGATCCCACGATGACCGCGTCGTGCCAGGCCCGCTGGCGGTGAACCCACTCTCGCGCCAGGGGGTTGCTAATCCACTGGCTGTGGCCGGTGACGGCAGCGCTCTTGCCGTCTAGGGTCATGGCGTATTTGAGCAGGCCAAAGCACTGCTTCCGCACAATGGCAAAGGCAAAGCCCTCGTTGAGCTCTTGGCACTCCCGCTCCAGCACTCCCACGGTTACCTCGACCCCGGCCTCCTGCAGGCGGCGGATCCCTTTGCCGGCCACCAGTGGGTTGGGATCCTGCATCCCCACCACCACCCGCCGGATCCCGGCAGCCAGGATGGCCTCAGTACAGGGAGGGGTGCGCCCGTAGTGGTTGCAGGGCTCTAAGTTGACGTAGAGGGTAGCGCCCTTGGCCAGGGATCCCGCCTGCTGCAAGGCCAACACCTCGGCGTGGGGCTGGCCGGCTCCCGGATGAACGCCTTCCCCCACCACCTGATCCCCCCCGACAATAACGCAAGCTACCCGCGGGTTAGGGGAGGGGCGCTGTGGTGTGGAGCGAGCCAAAAAGAGGCAGCGTTCCATCCACTGCCGGTCACACTCGAGGGGCATGGAAGGAGGCCTGGGCCTGCACCGTTTAGGCCAGCATTGCAACAACCCGTGCCTCGAATTCTATCGGCTTCTTGGCCCAGGGATCTATCTCGCCGGCGGCACCTCCCAGCGGGGAGGCTTTGGTAAGCTGGTTACGGCTTTGGCAGCAGGGATCCCATGGACAGCCTCCAACTCTGGCAGCGCTACTGCGATTGGCTTTACTACCACCCCGAGCTGGAAATTTTTGTGGATATCAGCCGCATCCGCTTTACCCCTGCCCAAGTGGAGGCGCTGCGGCCTCTCTTTGCCCAGGCCTTTGCTCAGATGCAGGCTCTAGAAGCCGGGGCCATCGCTAACCCCGACGAAGGCCGCCAGGTGGGCCACTACTGGCTGCGGGCGCCGCAGCTGGCCCCCACGCCGGAGATCCGGCAGGCAATTCAGGAGTGTATTGAACAGGTGGAGACCTTTGCAGAAAAGATCCACCGCGGCACAATCCCGGCTAGTGGGGGAGGATGTTTCACTGAGCTGCTCTGGATTGGCATTGGCGGATCGGCCCTGGGGCCGCAGTTTGTGGCCGAGGCCCTGGCTCCGCTGCAGCCGCCCTTGAACATCCACTTCATCGACAACACGGATCCCGACGGGTTTGATCGCGTGCTGGGGCGGCTAGCGGACAAACTGGGACAAACCCTAGTAATTGTTGCCTCCAAGTCCGGCAGCACACCTGAGTCGCGCAATGGCTTGGTGGAGGTGGCGCTGGCCTACCAGAAGGCGGGGATCCCCTTTCCTGCTCATGCGGTGGCCATTACCGGCCCTGGCAGCCAATTGGAGCAGCAGGCACGGCAGGAGGGGTGGCTGGCAATTTTTCCCATCTTCGACTGGGTGGGGGGGCGCACGTCAGCAACCTCGGCGGTAGGCCTGTTGCCGGCGGCGCTGCAGGGGATCGATATCCGGGCTTTGCTGGCCGGGGCCGCCACCATGGACGAGGCCACCCGCGTACCCCATCTGGAGCGCAACCCCGCTGCCCTCTTGGCCATGGCCTGGTACATCGTCGGCGAGGGGCGGGGGCGCAAGGATATGGTGGTTTTACCCTACAAAGACCGCCTGGCGCTGTTTAGCCGCTACCTACAGCAGTTGGTGATGGAATCCCTGGGCAAGTCCCACGACCTAAAGGGCAACCTGGTGGAGCAGGGCTTAACCGTCTACGGCAACAAGGGCACCACGGATCAGCACGCCTACGTGCAGCAGCTGCGGGATGGTCTCAACAACTTCTTTGTGACCTTCATCGAGGTGCTCCAGGATCGCGAGCCCGGGATCCCTTCCCCCTTTGTAGAGCCCGAGGTAACCAGTGGCGACTACCTAGACGGCCTGCTGCAGGGCACCCGCCAAGCCCTCTACGAAAACGGGCGCGACTCCATTACCGTAACCCTGCCGCGGGTGGATGCCCGCTCCGTGGGAGCCCTGATTGCTCTCTACGAACGGGCAGTGGGCCTCTACGCCTCTCTCATCCAGGTCAACGCCTACCACCAGCCGGGGGTGGAAGCGGGCAAGAAAGCAGCCAACGCCGTCCTGCAGCTCCAGCGTCAGGTGCTGGAGGTGATGCGAGAGCAAAAGGGATCCCTGACCTTGCCCCAGTTGGCGGAAAAACTGGGCTGCCCGGAGCGCGTCGAAACGCTGTACTGGATTGTGCGCCATCTGCATGCCAATGGCCGCGGCTTGGTTTTGGTAGGGGATCCCGGTCGACCGCTGGAGCTGAGCATCCAGCCCCGGCCCGCCTAAGCCTGCTGTTGCCTGGATGGGGTGCGAGGGCTGGAGCCGGCCAATCTGTACCTCACCTTAAGCCCCTCCAGAGCAGCCGGCCTACCTGTCTAGGATCGAGCAAGAGCCTACTGCCGGAGGAGACCATGGATCAGCCTGCTGCTGTCCTGCCTCTGCAAGCCCCAAAAGATGTCTCCCTTGAGGAGATTGAGCAGGAGCTAACCAAGATCTGGTCCTCTAAGGAAGAGAGCGTCGCCGCCCGGGCTGCCACCTTTACCCTGCTGGTGTACGAAGCGCTAGACGACGCCTTGTTGCTGCCCTCCCCCACCGTTGAAGCCATTGCCAGTCAGAACCCCTGCCGCGTCATCGACCTAAGGGCCAAACGGGAGGGAGCCGCAGAGGACGCCATCGAGGCCCAGGTAGCCGCCTATTGCCCGGTAACCCGTGAGCAGCGCAGCTCACTGGTGTGTTGCGAATACATCACCCTGAAAGCGCCGGAATCGGCTTTTGTGCGCGCTTGCAGCACCGTGGCTTCCCTGCTGATCCCCAACCTGCCCACCTTCTTGTGGTGGCAAGGAAACCTGGACTTAAACAGCTTGCTGTTTCAAAAGTTGGTGGCCCTGAGCAACCGGGTCATTGTCGATTCGCGAGGCTTTGTCAATCCTGAGGAAGACCTGCAGGAAATGGACCTTCTCATCCGCGAGGGCCACCACTGCGGGGATCTCAACTGGCGCCGGCTGCTGCCCTGGCAGGAGCTTACTGCCCAAGCCTTCGATCCCCCCGACCGGCGGGAGTCGCTGTACTGGATAGATCAGGTAACGATTGACTACAAAGCCGGCAATCCCTGCCAGGCTCTCCTTTTCTTGGGCTGGCTAGCCAGCCGGCTAGGGTGGACGCCCACCGAGCGAGCCCAGACTCAGGAACATGACTATGAGATTGACCGCATCCGCTTCCAAACCCAAACAGGAGGCGAGGTGAGGGCAGAATTGGCTGCCGTACCTTTGGCTTCCGAAATGAGCCAGCCGGGGGATCTCATCGGGCTGCGCCTCACCTCCAGCAACCAGGAAGTTGACGCCTGCACCGTGCTCTGTTCGGAAACCACGGGATGCATGCGTATGGAGGCCATGGGAGGTGCCCAGAGATGCGTGGTTCGCCAGGTAACCCCCCTGGAGCACGATTCTCTAGAAACGCTCCTGGCTGCCGAGTTGCAGCGGCCTGGCCCCGACTATCTTTACGAAGAAACCCTGGGGGTGGTGGCCCAGATCCTCAAGTTGCAGAAAAGCAAAGGGCTGGGGTAGAGTCCCAAACTCCTTAGCAAGGATCTACCCCAACCCCCGTTTGGCCAACGAAAGCCCTGACTTCTCAGGCCACCCTGAGAGATTTCCTGTTGAAGCCAGCTCAGCGCAGCCCTAGGACAGAAGCCAGCACGCTGTGGCCTACCAGGGCTTCCACTGCAATGCTGATGGCAAATCCCAGCATGGCCAAACGCCCGTTCCACCGCTCAGCTTGCTCAGTCCAGCCAATTTCCCACGTGGGCGAAGCCTCGTACTGAGGCACGTATCGCGGACGAGCAGCACCCTCCCAGCCCGCAGGGCGCTTGGAGTTGAAGAAAGCTATTGAACCGAGGACAACAGCCGCCACCAGCCCGCTCACCATAACGGCAATGTAGGGAAGGAAGGGATTGTCGAGTCTCATCGGCCTGTTCCGTTAAGTCAAAAAGTTAACCGCTTGGGCAAGTCCCTAGACCTAGGCAAGACGCCCGACCTGGTGCTGGCGTACTGAACTATTGCAGTCCCAGCCACTGGGCGAGAGTGGTGGCGAAAACACTGTGGCCCACCAGCGCCTCTGTAGCAACGCTAATCACCAAACCCACCATGGCTAGGCGACCATTCCAACGCTCCGCCTGCTCTGTCCAGCTCGGGATCCAGTCGTTGGTGGTGTCGTAGTATTGGGCCACAGAAGCGGAGTCGAGGCGGGAAGGGATCCTAGGAGAGGGTTGCATGGGTAATGCCTTGTAACTGGATGTAAACAAACTTAACATCAAATTACAGTCCGTGACAACTCTCTTCTGCCAGCAAGGGAGAGTTTTCGGGGCGGCTGGCCAGAGCAATGCCATACTGAGGGAGGTAGGCTTCTGCGCAGACTATGGCGGTATCCCCTCTTTCTTCTCCCAAGCTGGAACAGGCTTTTGACTCCGCTGCCGACCTAGCTGCCCAGGTGCGGTTGGATTTTCCAATCCTGCAGCGCCAGATCAACGGCCAGCCGCTCATCTACTTTGACAACGCGGCCACTTCTCAGAAGCCGCTGGCGGTTTTGCAGGCGATGGATCACTACTACCGCCACAGCAACGCCAACGTACACCGGGGGGTGCATACCCTGGGCAACGAAGCCACGGAGGCCTACGAGGGGGCGCGGGAGAAGATTGCCCGTTTTGTCAATGCACCTTCCCCGCAGGAGATCATCTACACCCGCAACGCCAGCGAAGCCATTAACTTGGTGGCCTACAGTTGGGGCATGAGCACCTTAGAGCGGGGGGATGAGATCATCCTGTCGGTGATGGAGCACCACAGCAACCTAATCCCCTGGCAATTCGTGGCTCAAAAGACGGGGGCCTGCCTCAAGTTCATCCGCATCACGGCCGAGGGTGAGTTGGATCTGGAGCACTACCGCTCTTTACTCGGCAATCGCACCCGTCTGGTGGCGGTGACCCACGTCTCCAACATGCTGGGATCCATTAACCCTGTTCAGGAGGTGATTGCGCTAGCCCATCACTATGGGGCTAAGGTGCTTCTGGATGCCTGTCAAAGTGTGCCCCACATGCCAGTGGATGTGCAGGCCCTGGATTGCGATTGGCTGGCCTTTTCTGGCCATAAGATGTGCGGTCCCACAGGCATTGGGGTGCTCTACGGCAAACGGGAGCTGCTGCGGGCCATGCCGCCCTTTTTGGGTGGGGGCGAGATGATTGCCGAGGTGGACTGGGATCACGCCACCTATGCCGATATCCCCCACAAGTTTGAGGCAGGCACGCCAGCCATTGCCCAAGCGGTGGGCTTGGGGGCAGCCGTCGACTACTTAAGCCAGATTGGGCTAGAGCGCGTGCATGCCCATGAGCAAAAGCTAACCGCTCGCCTCCTGGAAGGGATCCAGCGCCTTCCAGGCATTACAGTCTATGGTCCCAAGGATCCGGCGCGCCGGGCAGGGCTGGTTAGCTTTGCGGTGGAGGGCATTCACCCCCACGATCTGTCCACGCTGCTGGATGAGCAGGGGATTGCCATCCGGGCTGGCCACCACTGCACCCAGCCCCTACACCGCCACTTGCAGGTGCAGTCGACAGCCCGGGCCAGCGTTTACCTCTACAACACCCTGGCCGAGGTGGATCGCTTCCTGGAGGTGCTGGCAGAGGCGGTGGCGTTTTTTAGAGAGGCCTTGGGGTAAAGTTGGGGGGTGTCCATCGCCGAGGAAGTCGATGCTGAGCCCACATCACCCAGCTGCGCCGGAGCCGGAAAGCGGGGGGAGCTCCCCAATGCTCTACCGCCGCTTTGGGCGCACGCAGCAGCTCATGTCGGCTTTTTCTTTGGGCAGTATGCGCCTGGTCAACGTGCCACCAGAACAGGCCCAGGCCACGGTGGCAGCGGCGCTAGAAGCAGGGATCAACCACCTGGAAACGGCGCAGGCCTACGGCCAGGCCGAGGTGCTTTTGGGGGAAATCTTGCAGAGTCTGGCGGTGCCGCGGCAGCGCTTGATCCTAACCACCAAGCTCACGCCCGGCGAGAGGCTGCGGGAACGGCTGGAGGGATCCCTGCAGTGGCTGCGGGTGGAGTATTTGGACCAGTTTGCCTTCCACGGCATCAACCTACCCGAACACCTGGAGTGGGTACTGCAGAAGGGCTTGCCGCTCCTTAGGCAGGCGCAGCAGGAGGGCCTGGTGCGCTACATCGGCTTTTCCACCCATGGATCCCTGGAGCTAATCCTGCAGGCCATCCAGACGGGCCATTTTGACTTTGTGAATTTGCACTACCACTTTTTCCAGCAGCGCAATGCCGCGGCCCTGGAGGCGGCAGCCCAGCAGGATATGGGAGTGTTCATCATCTCCCCCGCCGACAAGGGGGGGATGCTCTACCGCCCGCCCCAGCGCCTGCAGGAGAGCTGTGCGCCCTTTAGCCCCTTGGAGTTTGCCTACCGCTTTTTGCTGGCGGATCCCCGTATCCATACCCTTAGTTTGGGCGTTACCCATCCCAGCGAGCTGCAGACAGCCCTGGCAGCCCTGCGGGATCCCGAGCGCTGGTGGACAGAGGGCCTGCAGGTGCAGGAGCGGCTGCGCCAAGCAGAGCAAGAACGCCTGGGATCCAGTCGCTGTAGCCAGTGCTATGCCTGCTTGCCCTGCCCAGAAGGGATCCACATCCCAGAGGTGCTGCGGCTGCGCAACTTGGCCATTGCCCATGAGATGACCGAGTTTGCCCAGTACCGCTACAACATGTTTGGCCAGGCGGGGCACTGGTTTCCAGGAGTGCCTGCCGACCGCTGCAGCGAGTGCGGCGACTGTCTGCCCCGCTGTCCGGAGCACCTGCCGATCCCAGAGTTGTTGGCGGAAACTCACCGCCTTTTGCACCGCTCTCCCATCCGGCGGCTGTGGGAGTGAGAGAGGGGAGTTCAAGACTCTAGCGCCGTTTGCCGCGCAGGGTTTTGGCGCGGTTGTGTACCTGTCTCACGAACAAGGGCAGTAGCTGTTCCTGTATGTAGGCAAAGGCGGCCTGGAGACCCTCTCTTTCGTAGATGAGGCCGATTTCTGCTTCCAGCTGGGTAGGGTCCCGGAGGGCCGACAAAAATTGGTTGGAGGTGAGCCAGGTGAAGAGTTCGGCGCGGCTAAGATCGCAGCCGGGAGGGGAAGGCACCTGCCAGTCGGGCGGCGGGCCGAGCAGCCACTGGCGGGCAAATAGGCTCAGCACCGCATCTCCCAGCCACGCCTTGTCGCGCCGAGATCCCTCGTCCAACTGGGCCACCTCCTGTCTGATGGTCGAAGAAACCTGGGATCCGGGCATTGTGAATGTCGACGGCGCCTAGGGGGAGTGGCAAGGGCAAATTGAGCAGCAAGGCATCTCTGCCTCATTCTAAGATGGGGTCTAGTTCACCCTCATCAGGGAGAAGGGTGGGCCTGGTTGTTTTGAGGACCCCAGGGCATGTTGTTGGAGCTCACCCCAGAAGAGTGCGAGTCGGTCATTCCCCTGCTGCCCACCCGGATTCAGTACCTAGCCTACTGGAGCGATGCCCTCAACAGCGTAGGCCGGATCATTACAGCCATTTTGGTGGGCGTAGCACTGCTGGTGCTGTCTCGCGCTTTTGGCGAGGGATCCTTCCTGGGGGCGGTCTCCTTTCTGGCGGGGTTTCTCTCGTTGCTCTATCCCGTTCTGTGGGGGCCGCTGTACACCATCTCCCGCCGGCAGCTAGCCTTTCGCGAGATCCCGTACGGAGGACTGTTTTTTGGGCAGGTGTTGAGCACCCGCCGCTACGAGGTGGTGGTGGAAGAGCGGGAAAAGGTGGGTGAAGATGGGCAACTCTATATCGAAGAAGTGCGCGAGCGCCAGTTTGAGATGGAAATTGGCGATGAAACAGGAGTCCTCTACCGAGTGCGGGCCAGGGACGATCCCCGCTACCGGCGAATTGTTAAAAAACAATCGGTGCTGGCGCTGGTGAAGGCCTATTCGCGCGATCTGCGGCGCCGGCCGACCTTGAGCGAAGTCTACGTGGTCAAGCTAGGGGAATGGGTGGGAGATGTCTCCTATCTGGATCGGGAGGCGTTTTTGGAGTTGGCCGACGAGCTGCTGGCGCTCGAGCTAGGACCGGAGGTGAAGGCATAGAAACCTTATGTCAGAGGCTGGAATCACCCGCGCAGCTTGGATCGTGGCGGCCTTGGTGGTGTCGGCGGCCCTGGGGCCGCGGTTGGCTCTGCCTTTGGCTGGGATGGTGGGCTTGGTGATTGTCGAGCAGGTGGCCTTTGGGGGGCGGCTCTCGGGGTTGCTGGGCGCGCTGCTGGATTGGGCTTCTCCAGCCTATCGGCGGCGGGTCATCTGCCACGAGGCAGGACACCTTTTGGTGGCCCACCTGCTAGGGATCCCCTTGCGCGGCTACGTGCTGGGCCCCTGGCAGGCTTTCCGACACGGGATCCCCGGCTACGGGGGAGTGCAGCTGGATCAAGCCCCCATGCGCACCTGGGAAGCCCAGGGGGGCATCCCCTGGGCAGATCTAGAGCGCTACGGCCTGTTTTGGATGGCAGGGGCTGCCGCGGAGTCTCTCCAATATGGCCAAGTGGTG
Organism: Synechococcus sp. H70.1; assembly: GCF_047502705.1. Taxonomy (NCBI): domain Bacteria; kingdom Bacillati; phylum Cyanobacteriota; class Cyanophyceae; order Synechococcales; family Synechococcaceae; genus Synechococcus; species Synechococcus sp. H70.1. The sequence continues at coordinate 11,487 of NZ_JANSIV010000170.1, read as the reverse complement.
GGAGATGAGGAGGATAGACAACAGGTGGCCAAGCTGCTGGCAGGGATCTCAGCAGCCCAGCCCTTGACCTCTGCGGCTCAAATGAGGGCCTACATCAACCGCTTTCTGCGCCAGAGCCGGGCCTTGTTGCAAGCTCACCCCAAAGCCTATGCCGTTGCCGTCCGGCACCTAGAGCAGGGATCCCCCCTCCAAGACTGCCTAGCTGCCCTTGCGGCCAGCTTGGAGGAGCGGCGTCAACAACCTCCCTCGCCCTCTTCTGAAACCTCTTGCTGATACACTGTGACATACGAAAAAAGCTCGGGATCCCCCAGGCTCGGGATCCCAGCGATTGACTACATCATTGTGTCGCTTAGGGAGGATCCATCTTGCGCCCCATCCTCATTGCCGGCAACTGGAAAATGCACAAGACTCAGGCTGAGGCTCGCCAGTTTCTGCGCGAGTTTCGTCCAGCCCTGCAAGCCTCGTCTGCAGGGGTGAGGCCGCAGCGGCAGATCATTCTCTGCGTGCCCTTCACAGACCTGGCTGTGGTGGTAGAAGAAACGCGGGGATCCGGCATTGCTGTGGGAGCCCAGAACCTGCACTGGGAGGATCAAGGGGCGTTTACGGGAGAGATCTCCGGCCCCATGCTGGCAGAGCTGGGGGTGCGCTACGTGATCGTCGGCCACAGCGAGCGGCGGCAATACTTTGGCGAAACCGATGAAACCGTCAACTGGCGCTTGGCAGCGGCCCAGCGGCACAGGCTCACTCCCATCCTCTGTGTGGGGGAAAGCTTGCAACAGCGGGAACAGGGCCTAACCGAGTCCTGGATTGTGGGGCAGTTGGATCGCGCCTTGCCAGGGATCGATCTGCAAAACCTCGTGATTGCCTACGAGCCAATCTGGGCTATTGGCACGGGGAAAACCTGTGCAGCGGCTGAGGCCAACCGCGTCATTGGCCTTATCCGCCAGCATCTGGGTGCCGACCACCTGCCCATCCTCTACGGTGGCTCCGTTAAAGCCAGCAATATTGACGAGCTGATGGCCCAGCCGCAGATTGATGGCGTCCTGGTGGGGGGCGCTAGCCTCGATCCCCAAGAGTTTGCCCGCATTGTCAACTTCCAGACCCTAACCCCTGCGGCAGCGGCTCCCTAGGCTCCTCAGCGAGATTGCCCCCACAGCAGAGCCACCGGGAAAGACTTGAGGACGGCGCCCACCGGCAAGGTGTCGCCAGGTGGGATCCCTTCTTGGGTGAGACCATTTACCCACTCCAGCCGCTTCCAGCGCGGCAGTTGAATTTCCGTATCTTTCCAAACAGCTTCTCCTAGAGGATCCTGCGTCTCGTCAATTAACGAGGTTAAGAAGCGGGGCGCCACCACCAGGACGACTTGTTTGTCGTGCTGACGGGCAAAAGCGATGACGTGGTTGGCATAGGAGCCGCTTACTTGCAGGGGAACATAACTGCCCTCTAGAAACAGCTGCCGCTGTTCCTGACGTGCCCTTAGCACCTGGTGGATGAGAAACAGCTTAATGCGGCCGTCGTGGCGGTGGAGCAGAAGATCCTGGATAAGTTGCAGAGGATCCTGCTTAATTCGCCGCTGGATTTCTTCGAGGTAAGCTAGGCGACGGGAAAAGTCCACGGGCCGACGATTGTCGGGATCTACCATACTGAGATCCCACAGCTCCGTGCCCTGGTAGATATCCGGGATCCCGGGGCTAGTGAGCTTCAGCAGGGTTTGAGAGAGAGAGTTAAAGATGCCAAAGTGGGCAATTTTGCGCTGAAAGGGCAGGAAAGACTCCAGGAAGGGGCTTGAGGGCCGCAGGATCTGATCAATGAAAGCAAGGGTAGCTGCTTCATATTCGGTATCGGGGCGAAGCCAGGCAGTGTGAACTTTGGCTTCCCGAACCGCTTTAATGGCGTAGTCTTTAACTCGCTGGATAAAGGTGGGAACTTCCTCCGGCTGAAAGGGATAGGAGCCAATCAGAGTCTGGTAGAGAAAATACTCATCGTTGCGATCCGGCATCTCCGAACGCTTCGCTTGCTTGCGGTAAGCTTTATAGCCAGCATTTAGCTCGTGCCAAAGGTTAATATGTCTCTCCCACTCAGCAGGTAGTTCCGAGAGTACATTCAGTCGAGCCCGCACATCCTCGCCGCGTTTGGTGTCATGGGTAGAGGAAGCATTCATTGAGAAGGGCCACTGGGCTGCTCGTTCTTGGTTAAAGCGATGGAACTCTTGGACAGAAATACCAAAGCGACACAGATCCCCACCCACTTCGTTTAGGGATAGCAGCCTATTGTAAACATAGAAGGCAGTGTCCTCTACCCCTTTAGCCATGAGAGGGCCAGCCAACTGTTGTAGACGCATAGCAAAGTAGATTTGCTCTTTTTTCTCTTCTTCTGAAGCATTTTCAGGAAACTCAAGGCAGAGAAAACGCTGCAGAAAATTCAGCTCGTTGACCAAGATGGGCAGGTTCTCCTTAGCCTTCTCTACAGCTTGGCGGATAGCCTGTTGACCTTCTGGACTGAGGATCCCTTCATGGATGTAGACCCGGTAGACTGGGAAACACACCAAAACCTCTGCCAGGGCTCGGCGCAAACTGTAGAGGGTAAAGTCGTTAGCGTAGCGGTGATGGCTGGTGATCCGCTTAAGCAAAAAGGCCAAGTTGTCCATGTCTCCCGCAAGGTTGCGCTCAATGATTAGGCGTTTTTTGTCCTCGATTACCTGTTCGGGAGACTGACGTAGATTAGTAAAGTTTTGGTATAGAGTCTCAAAAGCTTCTTCGTTCTCAGAGCAGCAAAAGATACCGTTCAGCTTAGCTAGAAAGTCATAACCTGTCGTACCCTGCACTGGCCACTGCTGGGGCAGCTTCTCTTCAGGCCCTAGTATTTTTTCTACTACAATGTAGAGATCTGGGCAGCGCTCCCGGAGACGGTGGAGGTATTCCTCGGGGTTAAAGAGACCATCAATGTGGTCAACACGCAAGCCTGTAAAACGGCCTTGCTCTACAAGCTTAAAGATGAGCTGGTGCGTTTTGCGAAAGACTTCTCGGTCTTCTACTCGCAGTGAGATCAAGTCGTTGATGGTAAAGAAGCGACGATAGTTGATCTCTTCAGCACCTACTTTCCAGAAGGAAAGGCGGAAGTTTTGCCGTGCCAAAAGACTGTCCAGTAAATCAAAGCTTGAGGGATCTCCTGGTTTGCCATTAAAGATAGCAATATTCTCATCAAAAAAGCTTTGGATATGAGGGCTAGAGGTATAAAGCTCCCACAGAGAGTGTTTAGCAAAATTAATTTGGTCGGTACGCTCTAGAAGATCTTCTTTGCTAGGAATAAATTTGAGGCTGAAGAGGATCCCTAGTAGCTTAACGTAGTCAGGATGACTGCGTCCTAGTTTTCGTCGCAACTTGCCCAAGTTGTAAGTAAAAACATCGGCGTAGGTGTCGATATTGAGAGGGAACTTCAAGTTGTAGTAGTTAATGCTAAGGCCATCGGCATCGTAACGAAGCTGGATCTGCCCAGACTCTAAACATTTATTGTAGAAATCTCCCAGAAACGGTGCTAAAATTCTGCCCTTGATACCAAGATAGGAGTGATCCCAGTCAACATCAAAGTAATCGATAAAGTCTGAGTTGGGACCGCTTTCCAGAACATCCATTAACATTCGATTTTGGCCGTCATAGGCCATGTGATTGGGAACAATGTCCTGGATCCAGTCAATTCCATGCTGGTGGAGAGTTTCCCATAGAATTTCAAATTTTTCGATTCCCCCCAGTTCGCAGTTGATCTGCGTGGGATCCACCACGTCGTAGCCGTGGGTGCTGCCTTTGCGAGCTTGAAAGATGGGAGAAGCGTACAGATCGCTGATACCCAGCAACTTGAGGTAGGGGACAATTTGCCGTGCTGCCTCGAAGTCAAAACCGGCGTGAAACTGGATGCGATAGGTGCAAGTCGGGATCCGCATGGTGACCTCAAAACAACGACAAGGTTTGACCCGCGACTAGAAGGGTTTTTCTAGGTTGACATACTCCCTGCAGCTCCAGCTGGCTTCCGGGCAGCAGCCAGCGGGGCCCTGAAGCCGCCAATGAGTTCCGATCCTATCCCTGGAGCCGCCATTGCCTTCTGACAGTAGCATGCCTCCCATTTTTAGGCTCTACCCAACCCTCGACTAGGCCACTCCTGGTAGGGATTGCAGGGTCTGCTCTACAAGGCAGCTGTAGACATCCCCAAGACCCAAGCGCAAAAGTTTGGCCTTGCTGGGGGGCAAGTCGATCCTGAACCCAAAAGGGGGCTGGTCTCTAGTCATGGCAGCTTGGCTAAGGCAGGGCGGGAGAAGGATTCTCCTTTGGACAGCCTCTTCTGCTGCCCTCAGCTCTCATCGCCATACTGGCCAGCAAG
>NZ_JANSIV010000170.1:0-7016 GCF_047502705.1 Synechococcus sp. H70.1 | reverse complement strand
GTACCCAGCCGTCCGCCGCTGCGAAGAGCGGCTTTGCCCAGCCCTAGGGCAGAGCTGGCAGCAACAGGAACAGATAGCGGCTCAACTGGAGACGATACAGGCGCGGATTGACGCTCTCGAAGCCCGGCCCACGTCGCATCTGTTAGTGTGGCAACAGTTGGCCCCCACTCGCCAAGCTTTGGGGGTGTTCACTGACGGCGCTGACCTGCACACCAGCACTCAGCAATGGGGATCCCCTCTAACTGAGCTGAGAAAGCTGGACCACCTAGGTGGTAACCAAGCCGGTCGTCACCTATGCCGATAGCAGCCGCAAGGCCAATGGGGAGGGGGAGCTGATCCTACCCCCAAGCCAGGGCCGCTGCCTAGAGGTGCCATCTAGCAGCCAAATACCCACGCCCAGGTCATTTGCCTGGCAGTACACTTGGCAGGGGGCTGGGATCCCGGAGCCGCTAGCAGTAAAACAGACAGCGGCCAGCGGCTGAACTCTGCGGTTTCGACCAGTTGCTTGCAATCCCTGCCCAATCTTGTTCCAACCCTGACCGGAGAGGTACCGATGTCCACTCAAATGTCCACTCAGTTGACGCCGCGGTTTGCCGAGGCCATGCGTTACGCCTACCGATGGCATGCTGCTCAAACCCGCAAGGGAACAGGGATCCCTTACCTCAGCCACCTGCTGGCGGTGGCCTCCATTGCTCTCGAGTACGGCGCCGATGAGGATGAGGCCATTGCCGCTTTGCTCCATGACAGCCTCGAGGATGGCCCCCGCTGTAGCGGCGAGCCACGGGCCCAGATTGAACAGCAGCTGCGGGAGCGCTTTGGAGAACGAGTGCTGCAGATCATCTTGGGCTGCACGGATACTGAAAGCGATAGCTCCCGAGGCCAGCCCAAAGAAAACTGGAAAGAGCGGAAAACGGCCTACCTAAAGCATTTGGAAACAGCAGATGCTTCGGTTCTGTTGGTGGCTGCAGCTGACAAGCTGCACAACGCCCGCTGCCTCCTGCGGGACTTTCGCCAGCTGGGGGATCAGCTCTGGGAGCGCTTCTCCGGCGGTAAGGAGGGATCCCTCTGGTACTACCGCTCACTGGCGGAGATCCTAGGACGACGGCTACCTTCGGGGTTGGCGGCGGAGCTCCAGGAGGTGGTGGCCGAGTTGCAACGGACAGCCGGGCCGAATCCGGCGCTTGACAGGGAGGAGGAGGGCTGAAGAAAATGCTGAGGGCAGTCCTATTCCCCTTTAGGTTACCTGTCTATGGTTCTCGCGGTTGGCACCCCTGCTCCTGGCTTTAACACCATCGATACCCATGGCAACCCGGTTTCCCTGGCCGATTTTTCTGGGAAAACGGTAATCCTCTATTTTTACCCCAAGGATGACACCCCTGGCTGCACCAAAGAAGCCTGCGGCTTCCGTGATGCTTACGCTGACTATCAGAGCAAAGGCTTGGTGGTGCTGGGGGTGAGCATGGACGACCAAGCCTCCCACAAGAAGTTTGCCGAAAAGTACAACCTGCCCTTCCCCCTCTTGGTGGACAGCAACGGTGTGATTGCCCGCGCCTACGACGTGGACGGAGGCGGCTACGCCAAGCGAGTAACCTACGTCATTGATGGTGAGGGCAAAATTGCTAGGGTCTACCAAAACATCAACACCGAAACCCACGCCCGCGATATCTTGGCAGACTTGGGCCTGTGAGGAGGCTGAGCCTGAGGGGCTTGCCTCCTAACCTTCTTTGGGTATGAACGACGACATTCCAGTTGCGCGTCGCTACCTTCCCCCTCCAGCAAAAGCACAAAGTTCCTCAGCTTCCTGGAGCCTGGGCTTAGGTCTAGGTCTAGCCTTGCTTGCGCTGCTGCTCTCAACAGCGTGGGCAGTGGGTAGGTTGCCGGGATCAGAGGAAAGGAGAGAGCCCCTAGAGCAGGAGGAGGCTGGCCAGCTCTCTGGTTCTCAACCTCAACCAGGAGAGGGCAGGCCTTCTCTGCTGGGCCACTATGCCTATGCCGAAGCTCCGCCAGAGAGTCTCCAGGTGGTGGGCTATTACCACGGTCGCGAGGTGCGCCTGCGCCACGCTGCTGCCGAGAGCTACCGGCGAATGAGCGCAGCGGCCCTAGCCGACGGGATCCGTCTTGTCCCTATTTCTGGGTTTCGCTCAGTGGCGGAGCAGGAGGCGTTGTTTTTTCAAGTAGCCCAAGCGAAGGCTCTGCGACCAGAAGAACGGGCAGCGGTCAGCGCCCCCCCTGGCTATAGTGAGCATCACACTGGCTACGCCATCGACATTGGGGATGCCCAGTTTCCGCAGTGGGATATCCAGGAAGCTTTTGAAAAGACTCCTGCGTTCCGCTGGCTGGAGAAAAATGCTGCTCGTTTCGGCTTTGAGCTATCCTTTCCCCGCGGCAACCCACAAGGGGTAAGCTACGAGCCCTGGCACTGGCGCTTCGTGGGCGACCGCCACAGCTTAGAGACCTTCTACAGGCGCTGACTGGCCTTCCTCCCCCTAGGGGGAGGGGCTAAGGGTAGATGGCAGAGAAGCGGATGACGCGATTCGAACGCGCGACCTTCTCGTTGGCAACGAGAAGCTCTACCACTGAGCTACATCCGCACTAGCTGACCACGTATAGTGACAAATTTTGCGGCTGTCTGTCAAGGGGGGGTGTGGGCGGCATTTTGTTCCAAAATGGGAGAAGTTCATCTTTCTTTGCAGTTGCGTCAGCCCCTGGCGGGGCTTAGGGAATGGCGATGCGGGTAGCCATTATTGGGGCAGGACTGGCCGGCTTGGTAACGGGGGTTCACTTGGCTGAGGCAGGCCATGAGGTGCGGATCTATGAGGCACGGCCCTTTGTTGGTGGCAAGGTGGGATCCTGGCAGGATGCCGAGGGCAACCACATTGAGATGGGATTGCACGTTTTTTTCTGCAACTACAGCAACCTGTTTGCTCTGATGAAAAAGGTGGGGGCCTACGAGAATTTGCTGCCCAAGCAGCACGTCCACACCTTTATCAACCGCGGTGGGCAGGTGGCCAGCCTCGATTTTCGCTTTCCCCTAGGAGCGCCCTTCAACGGCCTCAAGGCTTTTTTTACCACCGAGCAGCTCTCCTGGGCCGATAAGCTGCGCAACGCTCTGGCGCTGGGCACTAGCCCTCTGATTCGTGGCCTGCTGGATTACGAAGGAGCAATGCGGCAGATTCGCGCCTTGGATCGGATGAGCTTTGCCGAGTGGTTCCGCCGCCACGGGGGATCCGAGGCCAGCCTGAAGCGGATGTGGAACCCAATTGCCTATGCCCTAGGCTTCATCGATACGGAGCAGATCTCTGCCCGCTGCATGCTGACCATTTTTCAGATGTTTGCCAGCAAAACCGATGCCTCCAAGCTCAATCTTCTCAAGGGGGCCCCGGACAATTACCTCACCCAGCCCATCGTCCGCTACCTGCAAGCCCGCGGTGGCCAGGTCTATACCCGCCGCGGGGTCAGCCGCATTGAAGTGAGCGACTCCCCTCCCTACGCGGTAACCGGCCTGGTTTTGGCCAACGGCGAGCGCGTGGAGGCGGATGTGTATGTGTGTGCAACGGCGGTAGAAGGGGCAAAACGCCTGATCCCACAGGTGTGGCGGCAGTGGCCCCAATTCGACAACATCTACAAGCTGGACTCTGTGCCGGTTGCCACGGTGCAGTTGCGCTTCGACGGCTGGGTGACGGAGCTGAAGGGCCGGGCCAAACGCGCTGCCGACTACCCCCAGCCGCTCGGCATCGACAACCTCCTCTACACCGCCGATGCTGATTTCTCCTGCTTTGCGGATCTCGCCCTCACCAGCCCCGCCGACTACTACAAACCCGGCCAGGGATCCCTGCTGCAGTGTGTGCTTACCCCTGGGGATCCCTTTATCTCCATGCCCAACGAGCAGATTGCCCAGCGGGTGCTACACCAAGTGCATGAGCTCTTCCCCTCCTCGCGGCAGCTGAACCTGACCTGGTACAGCGTGGTCAAGCTAGCCCACTCCCTCTACCGCGAGGCGCCGGGCATGGAGCCCTATCGGCCCCAGCAGAAAACCCCCGTGCCCAACTTCTTCCTGGCTGGCAGCTACACTGCCCAGGACTACATCGACAGCATGGAAGGGGCTACTCTCTCTGGCCAGTTGGCTGCCCAGGCCATCCTGGCTGCCCACCGGGATCTAGAGCCGTCAGCTTAGCAGATCGCAGATCCTCGTTTGGTGCAGTGGCGTCCCTGGCTCGCCTCTAGGCCTGAGCTAGCCTTGGCCAGTCGGCTCTGGCAGACCAAGTCCTTTTCCCCTACTATCTAGGCGGGAAAGGTGGCTTGAGGACGGCTATGCAGGCGGTGATTTTAGCAGGGGGGCAGGGAACTCGCTTACGGCCTTTGACCCTATGGCAGCCAAAGCCCTTACTGCCTTTGCTGGGGGTGCCCTTTTTGCAGTGGCTAATTGGGCGCTGCCGCCGGGCGGGGCTGACAGAGATTTTGCTTAGCGTGGGCTATCTGGGCCGGCAGATCGAGGCGGCTTTGGGAGATGGCACTGCCTGGGGGGTGAAGCTCCGCTACATCGTCGAAGAAACACCTCTGGATACGGCGGGGGCGTTGGTGTTGGCCCAGCCCTATTTCAGCGGGGATCCCCTGGTAGTCTTCAACGCCGATATCCTCACCGATCTGGATTTGTTGGCCTTGATCCAATGCCACCTACAGAGTGGGGCCGTCGCCACCCTTACGCTTGTCTGTGTTGAGGACATTACCGCCTATGGCCTGGTGGAGGTGGGGGAAGGGGGTCAAATCCAATCCTTTCGGGAAAAGCCCACCCCTGCGGAAGCCCTCACCCTAACCACCAACACCATCAACGCCGGTACCTACGTCCTCGAGCCAGCCATTTTCAAGGACTACCCTAGCGGGGATCCCCTCAGTTTTGAGCGGCACGTCTTCCCCGATCTGCTCCAGCAAGGGCGGCGGCTGCAAGCCTACTTGCACACGGGTTACTGGCGGGATCTAGGCACGCCGGCCAGCTACTACCAGGGCCAGTTGGACATTCTCCTAGGTCGGATGAGGGATTTCCCTCTCGAGGATGTGGAAGAGCAGGCGCCCGGGATCTGGGTTCACAAAACGGCTGAGATCCATCCCGCCGTCCAGCTGCAAGCCCCTTGCTACGTTGGCGCCCATACCCGCTTGGGACCCCATGCTCGGATCCCTCCCGGCACCATCCTTGGCAGCTACAGTTGGGTCAACGGCTCCCTGCAGCCGGGGGCTTACGGGCCAGGCCTTCTCGTGGTTTAATGAGGGGATGGCAAGTCTAATAGCGCCCTTAGTTCTCTCGTTTGAGGGAGCACATAGGCATTCAACTATGGCGGAATACAGGCCTGGGCTAGAAGGTGTTCCGGCCACGCGCTCTAACATTAGCTTTGTCGATGGCCAGGCAGGGATCCTGGAATACCGCGGCATCCCCATTGAGGAGCTGGCGGCTCATAGTACCTTTCTAGAGACAGCTTATTTGCTGATTTTTGGCAAGCTGCCGACCCAGTCAGAGCTGGACAATTTTGATCAGGCTGTCCGCAGCCATCGGCGGGTCAAGTACCGCATCCGCGACATGATCAAGTCATTTCCCGAATCGGGCCACCCGATGGACGCTCTGCAGACCTGTGTCGCCAGCTTGGGCATGTTCTACCCCGTGCGGGAGTCAGATCCCGACTACGTCTTTGTCACGGTTACCCGTCTGCTGGCTAAACTGCCGACGATGGTGGCCATGTTTCACCAGATGCGCCAGGGCAACGATCCCATTCCCCCTGACGACAGCCTGGATCATGCCGCCAATTTCCTCTACATGCTCTCGGGCAAAAAGCCAGATCCCTGGCTGGCCCGCGTTTTCGATACTTGCCTCATCCTGCACGCCGAGCACACCGTCAACGCTTCAACTTTTGCCCTTTTGGTTAGTGCTTCAACCTTGGCTAGCCCCTATAGCAGCCTGGCCACAGCAGTGGGCACCCTTTCAGGGTTGCTGCACGGCGGAGCCAACCAAGAGGTGATGAAGCTGTTGCGGCAGATTGGCTCGGTGGAGAATGTACGCTTGTTCATTGAGGAAAAGCTGGCCAGAAAAGAGCGGATTATGGGCATGGGGCACCGCGTCTACAAAGTGAAGGATCCGCGGGCCACCATCCTGCAACAGATTGCTGAGAAGCTGTTCGAGCGCTACGGCCACGACAAGTACTACGACATTGCCCTAGAGGTGGAACGGGTGTGCGCAGAGCTGCTGGGGCCAAAGGGCATCTACCCCAATGTGGACTTCTACTCAGGTCTGGTCTACGCCAAGTTGGGGATCCCAGAGGATTTGTTTACAGCAGTGTTTGCCATTGCCCGGGTAGCAGGTTGGCTGGCCCATTGGCGGGAGCAGTTGGCGGATAATCGCCTCTTCCGCCCCACCCAGGTCTACACCGGTAAGCGACAGCAACGGTACATCCCCATCTCGGAGCGGAGCTAAGTCCTGTTTGACGTTGCCATAGGGTGCCCTGCGCACCTTGACAGTAACCTAGGTGAACTCCCCGAAAAACGCGGCGCGAAAGCCCTGGATAAGGAAGTGCCGCCCTTGAGAAACCCTGAACTGGTCTGCAAGCTAGCTTCCACCCCAGTGCACGCTCCTTGCAGGCTTCTCCACCAACAGCCAGGTTGCGGCGGACAGAGAGCAGGTTAGGTTCCGGCGGAAGAGAGCCCAGCTCAAAGTCAGCAGAAACTTACCCACGCCGAGGGCAAGGCCGCAAGGAAGGAGCTTGATGCGGCACTCCTCCAAACTCATTTCGGCTTGCTCTAACCCCACCTGCTAGAGGGATCCCAGTGTCGGGCTCCAAGGCGCACCTGGAGGCCCCCCTCGGCCACAAGCTGCGGGCAAGAGTCGGCTCTCCGGATCTGAAGTTTAGCGTGAAGTAAAGATCCTGTATTGGCTAACACATCTTTGAGCAGAAATCATGCTTAAAGTTAAGGATTCCTGGCAAGAGGATCTCGAGGATCGTCCACAATGAGGTAGCGCTGCTGGAACAACCAAC
>NZ_JANSIV010000169.1:0-15760 GCF_047502705.1 Synechococcus sp. H70.1 | reverse complement strand
GAGGCGCACCTGCTGGGCCAGCCCGTCGATCTCCAGGCCTAGGCAGGCTTGCAGCAGCAGGAACACACTGGCCGCTGCCCACGACTGGGGCAGACAGGCCACCGGGTAAAGAGTGGGGCCTTCCCGCTGGCGCCGGCGAAAGCCACAGAACAGCTCCGGCAGCCGCCGCAGCTCCAGAAACTGGCTGGCATCAAACAGGGCCGTCAATACTTGGGCTGCCTCCGCCTTGTAGCCATAGCGGGCCAAACCTGCTGCAATCAGGGCGTTGTCGTGGGGCCAGATGGAGCCGTTGTGGTAGGACATGGGGTTGTAGCGCCCTTCCCCTTCCGCCAGGGTGCGGATGCCCCAGCCGCTGAAAAAAGCGGGCTCCAAAAGTTGCCGCGCGATGCGCTCGGCATGCTGCGGGTGGGCGATCCCGGAAAACAGGCAGTGGCCCATGTTGGAGCTGCGCACACGGCAGGGCTGCTTGCGCCCGTCCAAAGCTAGGACATAGCCGCCCAGCTCCTCGCACCAAAACTGCTCCCAAAACCGCTGCTGCAGTTTCTGGGCCTGCTGGCGCAGTTGCGCTGCTTGCTCGTGCCGCCCCAACAGCTCCGCCATCTCCGCCGCCAACAGCTTGGCCTCGTAGGCGTAGCCCTGCACCTCGCACAGGGCTATGGGTGGCTCGGCCAGGGATCCGTCGGCATAGAAGATGGCATCTTCCGAGTCTTTCCAGCCCTGGTTGCGCAGGCCCCGCCGCGCCTTGCCGGCATACTCCAAAAAGCCGTCGCCGTCGGGATCCCCGTAGGTGTCCATCCAGTGGAGAGCTGCCTCGATATTCGGCCACAACTGCCGCAACAGCTCGAGATCCCCACTGCGGCGCACATAGCGCCCTGCTAGCACGACAAACAAAGGAGTGGCGTCGATGCTGCCGAAGTAATTGCCAAAGGGGATCTCGCGGGTCTTAGCCATCTCACTGTAGCGCTGCTCGTGCAGGATCTTGCCGGGCTCGGCATCGCGGCTGGGATCCACCTCCTGCGCCTGGTGGGCCGCCAGGTACAGCAACACCCCCCGGGCCAAGTCGGGGAACCACCAGAGGGTGGCCAAGGCGGTGATTAGCGCGTCGCGGCCAAAGACCGTGGCAAACCAAGGCACCCCGGCGTGGGGATAGAGCCCATAGGGGGTGCGGGCCAGCATCATCACCAGGTCGTCCCGCGAGGCGTTGAGCCACTCGTTAAACTGGGCGTTGCCGGTATCGATGCGGTGGGCCAAAGCTCTTAGCGCCGCCCGCTGCTCCCGCTCTGCCTGCAGCGCCTCCTGGTAGGTTAAGGGCGGGATCTCCTCGCCGCCATAGCTGCAGACGACCCTCACCTCCAAATCCCGCTCCTCCTGCGGCGCCAGCGGCACCCACCACTGCGCCAGCTTTTCCGAAACCACGTCCGGAGGAGGGGAAAACAGGATCCGGGTTTGCCGCTCCACCCCGTCCAGGCCGCGGTAGCGCAAGGTTACCCCTTCTGAGCTCACCTGGGCTGGCAGCAGTTGTCCCCGCTTTGTCCGCCGGATGCCGCGAATCTCAAACATATCGGCAAAATCGGCCTCAAAGCGCAGGGTAAGGGGCACGCGGAGCGTCTCCAAACCGTAGTTGTGAAGGTGGATCCGCTCATAGGCCACGTTGTTCCATAAAAAAGTGGTGCGCAGGACGTGCAACGTCTCCTGCTCAATGAACTGCCCCTCCGAGGTGGTGAACTCGGGGTTGGTGAGATCCACCGCCAGAATATCCTTGTCTTCCCGCACCTCCGAGCTGAGCAACAGAAACTGCTTCCCCTGCAAATCCAAGACCAGCCGCGACAAAAAGCGGGTATCGTCGCGGAACAGGCCGTGATCCCGGATGCCGAGGGGGCGCATGTTGCCCAGGCGGTCAAAAATAGCAAAGCAGTTGTCCTGCTTGAGGACATGGGGACGCGCCTCCACCAAGGAAGCGCTGGCGCGGATGTAGTACTGATCCTGAATCTGGATAATGTCTTCGGCCATCTGCGTCTTCCCACCCAACCAAAGGAGCAAAACAGGAGCCCCCAGATAGCCCCAGCTTTACCTGGGCAGGGTTGACAGGCCGGGGGTGGCTTTCTTCGAGCGCTCCTGCCGTTCGTTCACCAATTGGTTGTAAAGAGCTTCGTATTCCGACACCATCCTCTCGACGCTAAACCGCTCCTCAAACGCCTGCCGCACCCCCGCTCGGTCAAGGGATCCCACCTTTTCCAGCGCCTCCACTGCCTCCTCCACCGAGTCCACAATAAAGCCCGAGCGGCGGTCGGCCATCACTTCTGGCACCGAGCCAAAGCGAGTGGCAATCACCGGCGTGCCACAGGCCATCGCTTCAATCATGACTAGCCCAAAGGGTTCCGGCCAGCGGATGGGAAACAGCACCGCATAGGCCTTGCCCAAGAACTCGCTCTTCTCTTGGTCAGTGATTTCCCCCACGATCTCCACATTGGGGTGGCGCCTGGCCAAAGGCTTAATCTCTAACTCATAGTACTGGCGATCCACGGCGTCAATTTTGATAGCAGCTTTCAGGGGCATCCCTGCCCGCGCGGCAATTTCAATGGCCGTGTCCAGCCCTTTCTCCGGCGAGACCCGGCCCAGAAAAGCCAGGTAATCTCCCTTTTCTGGATAGAAACGGTGGAGATTCAGGGGCAAGCCATGATAGACCGTCCCCACCCAGCGCGCCTGGGGCAGGGGCCGCCGCTGGGCATTGGAGATGGAGACCACTGGGATGTCCTGAAACTCGGTGTAGAGCGGCTGCAGCTCCGGAATGTCCAGCCGCCCGTGCAGGGTGGCCAAAAAAGAAACTTCAGGGTGGCGGCGGGCCAGGGCGTAGGGGTAGTAGTCAATGTGGCCGTGGATGATGTCAAACTCATTGGCCATCTGAAAGGCTTTCTCCACCATCAGGATGTGGGGAGCCACCGTGTCAATAGCCGTGGGATCCAGCCGCAAAGCCCGCTCCCGAAAAGGGATGAGACGCGCTTGGGTCTGGGAGTCGCCGCTGGCAAATAGAGTCACCTCGTGCCCGCGTCGCACCAGCTCTTCAGTTAACCAAGAAACCACCCGCTCCGTGCCGCCGTAGAGCTTGGGGGGCACGCTCTCGTGCAACGGGGCAATCTGGGCAATGCGCATCGTTATCCTCCCAACTAAGTAAGTAGCCGTCCAGGGTGGTTGGTGTTTCTGAGCGCTGACCCTGGCCCTACAGTTGTGAATTTTCTGGCTGCTAACAACCCCTTGGCTAAAGCAGGATAAAAAACAGGATAAAGTAAGGGATCCCGCCAGAGCCAGGCCTAACCCCCTAGGCCAGCTGGTTAAGCTTGCTGCGGGGGTTGCGAAAATTCCCCAAATCCCAGGTCCAGCAAGCGAGGAGCCTCGGCAGCATCCTCAGCGGCCTCGAGGGGCAGAGGGCTGGCCGTTGAGTTGAACAGCTGCTGCCCTGCAGGCACTCCAGCTCCACTGCAAAGAACTGTCTCCGCTGGTTAGGTGGGTCTAGGGCTAGGTGTTGGCGTAGGCGGAAAGCTGGGACGAGGGGAAGGGCTGGGCGAAGGCGACACGGAGGGAAAAGGATTGGGCGTGCCGGTCGGGGTTGGCGCCACGGGCGGCGGCAGTACCCGCAAGGGGGCTTTGGCGGAGGCAATGCGGCCTTGGCTGTCTGCTACCATGGCCGTAACCTCGTAATCTCCAGGGGGGGCAGAGGCCGGAATGGTGATGGGAAGGGTGCCGATGCAGGTTCTGCTGTTGGGCTGGCAGCCGGCGGCAGCGGCGGTGAAATCAAACGTGAGGGTGAGAGGGTTCTGTCGGATTTCCACCCGGAAGCTGATGCCGCTGCCCAAACCCGCAGGAGTTGTAACGGCCACCAAGACATTGAAGGGCACCGTCTGTCGGGCGTCCGTCAGGGCCACCACGGCAATCGAAGGTGGCTCTGCTGAGAAAGGTGGGGTGGGGGAAGGACTGGGGCTAGGGAAAGGATTCCAGAGTGGAGTGGGGGTCGGGGTGAGCAAAGGCCTCGGGAGGGAACTGGGGACGAGAAAAGGCGTGGGTGTTGGCGCCACAACCGTTACCGGCACAGGAGTAATGGTGACTGAGGGTTGCTCGCGGCCATCTTCTTGGCAGGCCACCAGTGACAACGACAGAAAGGCGGCTACACTGGCTTTCATCCAAGAGACTGCTGGCGCCCAACTGCGGCGGAATCCAGAGGACGGCTGTTTCATGGGCTTTAGCTCCTCACAACACAAGCTTGGGGGCTTTGTTAGGAAAACCGAGTCTCGGCAGTGTTCAACTCAAAACCCGCACAGTCCTGCTCCCTTGACGGCGAAAGCAGAATCTCGCAGGTGCTCCTAACACTATAGATAGAGCCTCATCTTTTCGCAAACACTATGAGTGGCTCCTGCTGCGGATCCGCCCTGGCGGCGGGATCTCAAGAGCGCTCGGGTTAGCCCCGCACTGCATGGGTGAACTGTGATTACTCAAGAGCCAATCAGGGTCGGGATGAAAGCCGTTCGTGCCACAATTGAGGAGAGCAAGTTCACTCTCTAGAGAGTTTCCCGCGGTGGGTTGCACGGTGGCATCACGCTGAGACCTCTGGACCAACAAGTCGGTGAAGCAGGAAGCCGTACTCTATTCGCGCAGCGTGGCGCAAGCCATGTTGTGTTGACTCGACGAAGAGGAGTGTTGGGAGTCGTTAGCAAGACGAGAATCCATGGCAGCGAAGGTGGGAGCAGAACCATCGCCAGCTCAGGAAGGGGCGCAAGAGCGGCCTGCCGAATCCTGGAACAACCAGGAAGGGCCCAAAGAGGCCTGCGGAGTATTTGGGATTCTGGCTCCAGGGGAGGAGGTGGCTAGGCTGGCCTACTTTGGGCTATTTGCCCTGCAGCATCGTGGCCAGGAATCGGCGGGCATTGCCACCTTTGAGGGAGCCTTTTGCCGGGTTCACAAGGCAATGGGGTTGGTCTCGCAGGTTTTTGATGAGGTCAACCTAGCCCAGTTAACGGGTGAGTTGGCAGTAGGCCACACCCGCTACTCCACGACTGGATCCAGCCGCATGGCCAATGCTCAGCCGGTGATTGTGGAAACCCGCTTGGGGCCCCTAGCTTTGGCTCACAATGGGAACTTGGTCAATGCCGAAGAGCTGCGCAAAGAACTGGAAGCTGCCGAGTGCCACCTCACCGGTAGCACTGATTCGGAGTGCATTGCCCACGCCATTGCCCAAGCGGTGAACCAAGGTCAAGACTGGGTGGGAGCCACCTGTCAGGCTTTGCGGCGCTGCCGCGGGGCTTTCAGTTTGGTTATCGGTACGCCAGAAGGCCTGATGGGGGCGCGGGATCCCTATGGCGTGCGCCCACTGGTGTTGGGGTTTTTGAGCAGCAACCCTGCCCTAGAGGAGCTGCTGCAGCCGGAGATGGCAGGGATCCTCTGCAGCGACGGCACGTTCAACCCCCCTGAAGCCCGGCCGCTGCACTACGTGTTGGCCTCAGAAACCTGTGCTTTGGATATCATCGGGGCGGATTATCTGCGCCAGGTGGAGCCGGGGGAGCTGGTGTGGATTGACCGTCAAGGGCTGCAATCCCTGCGCTGGGCGGAGCCCAACCCCAAACTGTGCATCTTTGAGATGATCTACTTTGCCCGCCCCGACAGTTGCATGCATGGAGAGAGCCTCTATTCCTACCGCGTGCGGCTGGGGGAACAACTGGCCAAAGAAGCCCCGGCGGAAGCTGACTGGGTAATAGCAGTGCCTGATTCCGGCACACCGGCAGCCATTGGCTATGCCCGCCAGTTGGGGATCCCCTACACCGAGGGGCTAATTAAAAACCGCTACGTGGGCCGCACCTTTATCCAACCCACCCAGTCGATGCGGGAGCGGGGCATTCGTATGAAGCTCAACCCCCTCGAAGACGTGCTGCGGGGGAAGCGGATTGTGATTGTAGACGACTCAATTGTGCGGGGCACCACCAGCCAAAAGATCGTCAAGGCCCTGCGCCAGGCGGGGGCCACCGAGGTTCACATGCGCATCTCCAGCCCGCCAGTTACCCATCCCTGCTTCTACGGCATTGACACCGACAGCCAAGATCAGTTGATTGCCGCCAAGTATTCGGTGGCAGAAATTGCTGAGAAGATTGGGGTGGACTCACTGGCCTACTTGAGCTGGGAAGGCATGCTGGCCGCTACAGGCCAGGATCCCAATTCCTTCTGCTCTGCTTGCTTTACCGGTCACTACCCCATTCCCGTTCCTGAAGGGCTGAAGCGCTCCAAGCTGGCTCTGGAGACGGCAGCCAGCCGCAAGGATCGCTAGGAAATGCTGGAGAGTCTGCAGAGGGGTCTGAGAGCACGTTATGACCTTGCGCCTGCGACAACTAGGGGATCCCATCCTAGGGCAAGTAGCCAACCCAGTGACAGAGTTCAGAACGCCGGCCTTGCAGGATCTCGTAGAAGGCATGTTGGCTACCCTGAAGGAGGCCCAGGGGGTGGGCTTGGCTGCTCCTCAGGTGGGATCCCCCCTCCAGGTCATCATTGTGGCCTCCCGCCCCAACCCTCGCTATCCCGACGCACCCCAGATGGAGCCGGTGGTCATGGTTAACCCCCGTCCCTTGGCCTTGAGCCAGGAGCAGGTGCTGGGGTGGGAAGGTTGCCTGAGCGTACCCAACTGCCGTGGCCTAGTGGCCCGCGCCCGCGAGGTGGAGGTGGAGTATTACACTCCAGAAGGTGTCCAGCAGAGGGTAACTTGGCAGGGCTTCCCAGCAAGGATTTTCCAGCACGAATACGATCACCTCTTGGGCCAGTTGTTCCTAGATCGGCAGCCGCAGCAAGTGCTGACTGAAGCCGAGTATCAAGCCCAAATTCTGGGGCGGGAGTACACCTTGCCCTAGCTGAGGCGTCTAGCCACCCCAGGCTAGGCTGGGGCTATCAAATCCCACGGGCGGCGCTTTTGTTGTCCAGCCAGGGGAAGCCGACCTAGCCCAAGAAAACTGGGTTCGCCCCACTGCTGCGCGGTTTGGTCGGCGGCCAGAGAGATAGCTAGGCCACTACCTTCCGCACTGCTTCCAGCCGCCCCAGAGCCCAGCCTCGCCGATGCAATAGCGCAAAAGAGGTCAGTAAATCCGGTCCCTGCAGCTCCCCTGTCAAAGCAGCCCGCAGGCTTTTCATGAGCAAGCCCTTTTTCATCCCCTGGCTTTGAGCCACCTGCTCCACCAGCGGCTGTAGGCTGTCGGCAGTAACTGGCTGGGGCAGCTCGGCGGTGGCCAACGCAGATGCTGTGGCGGCCATCGCCTCTACGACTCCTGGCAAGCGCAACTGTTCCAGGGCAGGCAGGCTGTAGCTAAGGGGCTCTACAAACAAGAAGCGACTCAGGGGAGGGGCCTCCGCCAGGCGGTCGATACCCTCAGCCACCAGGCAGGCCACATCCTCCAACCAGGTGGGATCGGGCACCGATGTCAGATCAAATCCCGCCGCCTGCCAAAAGGGGGTAAGTCGCTCCACCAACTCCGCTGGCGAAAGCCGCTTGATGTACTGGCTGTTGATCCAGTTCAGCTTGTCCCAATCAAAACGAGCAGCGGCCCGGTTGACCCGGTCGAAGTCAAACATCGTAGCCGCCTTTTCCAACGGGAAAATCTCTTCCCCATCCGGGGGAGACCAACTGAGCAAAGCCAGGTAATTTTTGAGGGCCTCTGGCAAAAAGCCCATTTGCTGAAACTCGGTTACCGATGTGGCTCCATCCCGCTTGGAGAGCTTCTTCCCTTCTTGGTTCAGGATCAAGGGAGAATGGGCAAATTGCGGCGGTTCATGCCCCAGTGCGCGGTAGAGCAAGATCTGCTTGGGGGTGTTGCCAATGTGGTCTTCGCCGCGGATGACGTGGGTGATGCCCATGTCAATATCGTCGACCACCACTGCCAAGTTGTAGAGAGGGTAGCCATCTGCCCGCGCGATTACCATGTCCCCCCCTAAGTCCTGGGTGTTCCAGGTAATGGGGCCACGGATGAGATCCACCCACGACACCTCCATCGGCTCCTCAATCTTAAATCGGATCACCGGCTGCCGCCCCTCGGCCTCGTAGGCCCGTCGCTGCTCCTCCGTGAGAAAACGGTGGCGGTTGTCGTAGCGGGGGGCTTTGCCGGCGGCCTTCTGGGCAGCCCGCATTGCTTCCAGCTCCTCCTCAGTAACGTAGCAGCGGTAGGCCAACCCCCGCTCCAAAAGCTGCTGCACCACTTCCCGGTAGCGCGCGATGCGGTTGGACTGGTAGATAGGCCCTTCGTCCCAGTCCAGTCCCAGCCAGGCCAGCCCCGCTAGGATGTTGCGGGTGTAGCGGGGGGAAGAGCGCTCGCGGTCCGTGTCTTCGATGCGCAAAATGAACTGGCCACCGTGGCGGCGAGCGTAGAGCCAGTTGAACACCGCCGTCCGGGCAGTGCCGATGTGCAAGTTGCCAGTTGGGCTAGGGGCAAGACGAACGCGAACACTCACAGGCAACAGCTCCCGAACAGAGCATCCCCATCCTAGTCGGCAAGGGGATCCCTTGTCACGTTGGGATCCGCAAGCGGTTGCCAGTTGGCGCATTTTGGGTAGAATCCGCCTTAGCTGCCGGTCAAGAGGTAGGCTCCTCAGGGGTAAAAGTTGGTGGGCAAAGCCCAGATCCTGCTTTTTCCGGTGTTGAGGAACAAGCTGTAGCGTAGGAGGAACCACAGCACATGCGTCTGACCTTGGCAATTGTTCTGGGCTATCTGGCTGCCGGGATCCCGGTTGGATCGGCTTTTGCCCAAATTGCCTACCCTTCTTATCCGGTGGGGGAGGCTCTAGATCGAATCTTGCTGGATACGGGCAAGGAGGCCGATCCAGTCATTTTCCCTGAGGAAGTGGTGCGCTCCCAGGCCCAGCAAGTTACCGCCTTCTTCACCACTTTGCTCAACCAGCGCACCAACATCCCGCCCTTGCGCTCGCTGGATTTGCCCAGCCCCTATCAAGCCTCGGTTCGCACCCAGGCCGGCTACTATCGCGTCACCCAGACAGAGCCTGTTTTAGACTCCGAGCTCCTCCGCTAGTCAAGGCAGATCCCAGCCTGCCCTGTTGCAAATTTGCGTTTTCGGCCAGGGGGCGTCGGGCCGAGAGGCTAAGATCGGCTTGTAGTGTTTCAGGCTACCTATGTCTGCCCGATCCAAAGTAGAAGCCAGGGATCCCCGCCAATTCACTGCAGCCGATGTGGCGGCCATTGCAGAGCGGCTGGAGCGCAACGAGTACCCTAACGTCTTTGACTGCCTAGAAGATTGGCACACCCTGCGGGCTATTGCCTTTTCCTCTCCCGAGCTGGTGGCTCCCTACGCCCACCTGTTGGAGTGGGAAGTGGATGAGGACTAGATTTGCTCAGAAAGAATTCCCCCTCCTCAAGTAGAAGGGGGAGAGGAAGTCTGCGAATAAGATAGCGCGCTTCTTCGAGAAGAACGTTAAACCTCCGGTCATTCTCGATCTGACGCTGGTTGATGGCCTGGATGGCGCGTTCGTGCTCTTGTTGCAATGCAGTAAGAGTGATGAGAGCTTGAGTTACTTCCTCAGCCCATTCAGCCAAGTGTGCTAAATCTGAGCGGGTCTCGCGGACAACTTCCTGTAAGTCTCTCAAACCTTGCGCCTGGGCCATATTTTGCTCGTGGCTTTCTCGGATGGCCTGGCGTAGCTCTTGGATCTCGCGGCTGTTGGCCGCAATCTGCTCGGCTGCCTGAGCTAGGAATTGTTCTGCTCGATCTAAGCGGTCTTGGCTGTTCATTCTGAAACCCTCGGATACCCACTGGGGGAACTACAGACCCATCCCTGCCAATGTGTCGATCACTTGCTCCAGGATCAGGGTGAGGTTGGGGTGAGAGGTTTCAAATAGGGCCAGCGCTTCCCCAATGCGATCTTTGCGCCCTTGGTTTTGTTGGCCCTTGCTTGGGGATCCCAGCTCGGCCAGCACCGCCTCTACCTCCTGGCGAATAGCGGCAATGTGCTGCCGCTGCTTTTCATCCAAGCCAGGGGTTTTTTGCAGCTCAACATCCAGGTCATGCAGCAGTTGTCGCAGTTTCGAGGCAGCCATTCTCAAAAAGACCTTATTAAAATCGAGTTTTGACCACGCTGACTCAATCATACGCCCTGTGGGCAGGAGCGGGGATCCCTCTTTTGGGAGCGGCTGAGGCGGCAAAGGTTAACTTTTGCAGCCGGGGATCCCAGCCTTGGAGCAACTCCCATAGGATGGGCAATAGCCTTGCTGTCTATCCCTATGTCTGAGCTGGCATTGGCCCTGCTGGGGACAGGGGTTGCCGTTGCCCTGTTCCTGGGAATTTTTGTCTGGGAACAAAGACGCAGCCAGGAGCTGCTGCAGCGGTGGGCGGCAAAGCATGGCTACTCCATTCTGAGCCGGGAGCCGCGGTATTGGCGGCTGGGGCCTTTTTCCGGCAGCACTTCCATGTATCAACGCGTGTTTTATGTGCGGATACGCAATCCGGGGGGGCAAGAACGCAGCGGCTGGGTGAGGTTAGGGAACTGGTGGCTGGGGCTTTTGTCAGATCAGGTGGAGGAACGGTGGGAGTAGGCTGGGGTTAACGACTGAAAGGGGGAAGCAATGGACAGGCTCAAAGGATGGAAAAGGCTGAAGGGGGTGGCCTGGCTGGGCGTGGTACTGGCGCTGGCACTGTTGGGTTGGAACGCAATCGCTGGAGGCGGGGCAATGGCCAGTCCCGGTGAGGGATCCCGAACCTTGACGGTAACCGGCCAGGGATCTGTTGCAGTGGAAACCTCCATTGCCGTAATCCGGCTGGGGGTGGTGCTCCAAGGGGAGACAGCCCAAGCGGTCCAGCAACAGGTGGCCGAGCGCTCGGAACGCCTGGTGAACCGCCTCAAAGAGCTGCAGGTGAGCGCCCTGCAGACCACCGGCATTTCTCTCTATCCCCAATACGACTACCAGCAGAGCCCACCCCGCCTGACTGGGGTACGGGGGCAAAACAGCCTGCAATTTGAAGTACCCATAGCCCGAGCCGGAGAGGTGCTGGATGAAGCCGTGGCGGCTGGAGCCACCCAGGTGGAATCGGTCAGCTTCCAAGCGGATGAGGCCACCTTGTTGCAGGCACGCAGCCGTGCCCTGACCCAAGCCGTGGAAGATGCCCAACGTCAAGCCAGCGATGTGTTGAAGGCCTTGAACCTGAGCATCCGTTCTGTGGAGGGCATCCAGGTTCACAGCGATAGCTATGTTGCACCCCTGCTCCCTCTAGCAGGCAGCGGTGGAGCCGAGTACGCTCGTCTACAGGCAGCCTCCACGCCAGTGGAAGGAGGGCGGCAGACAGTGCGTGCCCAAGTTACCCTGGAGATCCGCTACTAGCTGCTCCCCTGCGCTTCTGGATCTGAGGACGTTAGAGGGATCCCTTAAGGGACTAGAGTGGACAGACGGATTTCAGGAAGCACCCAGTTACTGGGCCTGATCGGGGATCCGGTGGCCCACAGCCTATCCCCGGCGATGCACAACGCCGCTTTGGCGGCCATGGGAGAAGACTACTGCTATGTGCCCTTTCCGGTGGCGGCAGAGCGCTTGGCGGTGGCGGTGGCCGGGCTGGCGGCCATCGGGGTGCGGGGGTTTAACGTCACCATTCCCCACAAGCAGGCGATTCTGCCTTTGCTCAGCCAGGTGGAAGCGCGGGCGGCAAAGGTGGGAGCAGTAAACACGGTCTACGCCTTGCCGGAGGGAGGCTGGGGCGGCACCAACACCGATATCGACGGCTTTGTTCAGCCTTTGCGGGGCTTGGAAAAAGGGATCCCGACCCTGATCCTGGGCTGTGGCGGGGCGGCGCGGGCGGCCATCCAGGGCTGTTTGGAGTTGGAGTTGGGGCCAGTACGGGTGGCCGGGCGATCCCCTGAGAAGTTACAGGCTTTGCAACAGACCTGGCCGCAGGTGGAAACGCTGAGCTGGGCCGAGCTGGATCGCCACTTGCCCGAGACTTCCCTTGTGGTCAACACCACCCCCGTGGGCATGTACAAGCCGGGATCCCCTGCCGAGCTGTCTCCCCTTAGCCGGGAGCAGCTGCACCTTCTGCCCGCTGGCGCCGTTGTCTACGATCTCATCTATGTACCGGATCCCACTCCCCTGCTGCGTATGGCCGCAGAGTTAGGCCATACCCCCATCAGTGGCCTGGAGATGCTGATCCACCAGGGGGCCAAGGCCCTCTCCCTCTGGCTGGGGGGCAAGCCTGTGCCGGTGGAGGTGATGCGGCAGGCGGCCCGGCAGCAGTTGGCCCAGATTGAGGCAGATAGGGCAAGGGATCCCAAGCCCCAGCTCTCCTCTCAAAGTTGAGCGCAATTGGCTGGGGGCGGGAACAATTGCCTCGGGCCTGCCGATCTCTAGGGGGAGATAGAGCTAAAGCAATTCTCGATGGGGTTAAGGGTGTTCAGGTTGCCGAGGCGGCAGCGGAAATGGCTTGTAGGTGTGCTTGGCGCACTGATGTGGCTGGGATCCGGAATTGCCGCCCAGGCCCAATTCCCTAGGTTTGGCCATTCTCTTTTCCCGGACTCCGGTTCCGCGCTTCAGGGCAGCGAGAACCAGACAGGATCCCTGTCTGCTCCTCAGCTCGATGCCTTCTGCCGGCAACCCCCTGAGGAAGTGGCGCGCAAGGCTCAACTGCGCCAGCGGGCCACCCAGTCAGAGGCCGCTTGGGCCGAATACACCCAAGTCTTAGCCGAACATCGCGCTGCCTTGATGGCCTGCCGTAGCCGCCGTTGGCCCCAAATCCAAGCCATTTGGGTGCGCTTGCATCCCTGTGATGCCAAGCCGGGCGTACTGGATCAGGTGTTTGACCAAGTGGTGAACCTGGGCTACAACCGAGTTTTTATCGAGACGCTTCACGATGGCCGCTCCGTTCTGCCTGATGGAGCGGGCGGGATCTGGCCCAGCCTGCAGCCCAATGCTGATTTGTTGGATTTGGCTTTCAAGGCGGCGCGACGGCGGGGGCTATCGGCCTATGCCTGGGTGTTTTCCCTCAATTTCGGCTACAGCTACGGGCTTCTCCCAGATCGCCAGAAAGTTCTGGCCCGCAACGGCCGTGGCCTCACCACCGTCTTAGATCCGGCGACAGCCCTTGCGGAAGATTTGGGCAGCCCGGATGAGGTGTTTGTGGATCCCTTCCATCCCGTGGCGCGACGGGATTTTGCCGAGCTAATCCGCCGCATCCTGCAGCGGCAGCCGGATGGGATCCTCTTCGACTACATTCGCTATCCGCGCGGCTCTGGGGGATCCAGTGTGGCAGCCACTGTTCGGGATCTGTGGATCCATGGGGAGGCGGCCCGGCAAGCCTACCTGGATTTGGCAGAAAACCCGGCGGGCCGAGCCTTGCTGGAGCGTTACCTCAGCCAGGGCTATATTACTGTGGCGGATGTTCTCCATCTGGATGCCACCTATGCCGAAGAGCCCCGGTGGCGCCAGCCAGGGAATCCCAAGCCTAGCGCAAGCAGGGAGCGGCCGCTTTCTCCAGAACTAAGGGACGGGATGGCCCAAAGCAGAGCAGCTGGGAATGGGGATTCCACCCCTGCTGATTTAGAAGGTGATTCAGGGAATAGCGGTTTAGAGAATTTGGCGGCTCCCCGTCCAGAAGCAGGGCCGCCGGATCCCACGCCCACCCCTAGCGCCGCTCTCCGACAGGAGCGCTGGCAAGAGCAGCTCTGGCAGCTCAGCGTCGAGTTTGCCCGCCATGGGATCCTCGATTACCTACGGCAAGCTGCCCAACCGGCCCAAAGCCTTGGGATCCCGACCGGGGCCGTCTTTTTCCCCGAGGGCAATCTGGAGGTAGGAGAGGGGTTTGATGCCCGTCTCCAGCCTTGGGATCGCTTTGATCCCGGCATGGAGTGGCACCCGATGGCCTATGCCAAGTGCGAGGATGGCTCCTGTGTGGTGCAGCAAGTGGAGCGAGTCTTGGCTGTGGCTTCTCCTCAAACCTTTGTGTGTCCGGCTATTGCCGGCCTGTGGGGACAAGCGCAGCGAAAACGGCCCAGCTTGGAAATTCAGATGGCAGAACTAGCCCGCCGCTTCCCCCAGTTGCCCTGCGTGAGTCACTTTTCCCTCTCCTGGATTGAACCGGAGCTGGAGCACAGCCGTCGCACTTGTCAGCTCTAAGGCTGGCCAGCATGCAGGGCGCTTGTTGAGGGAGTGCTGTAGAGCTCCTGGGCCTCAGGATCAGCCGACTTCACCAACTGCTGCAAGCAGTTTAGAACCTGGGCTTCCACAGCGGCGTCGTAGAGCCGCAAAGTTAGGCGAGGTACCCGCAAGGAAGCGGTAATTCGCCCTGCCGGCAGATCCAACCACACCAGTTGCTTTTGAAAACAGCGGCAGGTGGCCCCTATCTCCCGGGCTAGCTCTTCCACCTCCGGCCAGCTCAGGCAGCGCGACAGCAGCAGGTCTGTGGCCCAGCCCCTTCCACACTCTCGCCGCCTCAGGATGCGCACCTGCATGGATCCCTAAATCCGCTCGGCGTAGAACTCACACCAGGGATCCCCTTTCTCTCTGGCTTTGGTCTCCTTCCCGTAAAACAGCCCACCCCGCTGGAAGAGGCGGTTGTAGAAGACTTGATCCAGAATCGGCTTCTGCTGAATGTTGCCGTTGTAAACCAGGTTCATCAGCGCCGGCACCGCCCCTTGGGCAAAATAGCAGCTCGGATAGTCTGCCCGTGGGTAGGAAGCCAAAAAGTAGTTGGTCTCGTAGTTGCCGTCAATAGCCACCCGGCAGGAATGATTGCTCACCACCTCCAAAGCCTGCCAACGACCGAACCCCAAGCTGCTGGCTACAGCATAGGCCCCGTGGATCCAGTCGGTATCCTTTTCCAGCATTGGCCCCACAAGGGTTTCCCACTCCAGGGACTCCATGATGTTGCCCAAGGTGTAGAAGACACAGACATGGCCCGATTCGCGAATTAGATCCTCTGCCACCTGCTGCAGACCGGGTTGCACTGCTTTCAGCTCTTCCAAAAAGCGGTACTGGATGCGGTTGTAGTAATTGGCAGGCATGCGCGTGAGCAGCACGTTGAAGGCGCGAATCTGCCCCCGTTCATCTCCTGCCAAAGGCAGGCTCCACAGAGCTTCGTTGACCGCGTCATAGTCCACCGCTGTTATCGGCTTGGGCAGATCGGCTGGACATTCAATGAGCTTGCCCATGCCGGGGCTAGGAACCAAAGTCTGAGGCCGTGGCAGCCGAGTAGCCTGGATCAGGCAGCGATCCTTGCGAGTAACCGCCATGCACTCCGTTTCCTCTGCCGTGTAGCTGCCCAGCTCGCCAAAAGTGGCATCCAGCGCCGCCGCCACATAGCCCACGGCTAGATGATCGATGGGGCGGGTGCGGTTAGCCTGATCCCCGTACTTGCTCAGCCAGCCTTCTGCGTAGTGGGAGTGGGTGAGCTGGGCTTCGCCACCGCTGGGGCTGGCCTGCAGCTCCAGTCGCCCCAAGCCGAGAAAGCCGAACAACTGGCACGCCACCGCCAGCCGCTCTGCTGCCTGCTGCACTCCCAAGGTTTTAAAAGCGCCCTGGAGCAAGCTGTAGAAAATCTCCTGAGCTGCCGTGCGCAGGATGCTCACCCCATCAATCCAGTCGGGATCCTCAATGGTCTGCTGCAGAAATAGGTTGTAGTGGTGGCAGTGGAAAATTACCGGCTCACCGAAGAGAGAAATTAGCTTGCGAGCGCGGTCAAGGCGTAAATGCTCCAACATAGATGGCCTGAGCTCGAGGGGATAGGAAGGGAGAACAGTTAACGACTCCCACAAC
>NZ_JANSIV010000168.1:0-15812 GCF_047502705.1 Synechococcus sp. H70.1 | reverse complement strand
CCCTTCCCCGCCAGCTCAGCCAGCTTCTCCTGGGCCGGTCATTTCTCAGGTGCCCCCCGTAGGGCAGCTTAACCAACCCCAACTGCCGCCGGGAAGTTTGCCTGCTGAGTCTCCTTTCCAAGGAAGAGCTGTGGCTCCTCCGGCTGGAGATATTGCTGTCGGCACGATTCTACCCGATCCCCCTCCGGTTGACCTGGGAACCAACGCCAAGATTAGCCTGACCTTGAAGGATGCTCCCGTGGGCGATGTGCTGAGTTTGTTGGTGCGACGGGCAGGTTTGAATGTGGTGCTCAACGACGTTCCACCCGAGCTGACTATCTCTTTAGACGTGCAGGACTCGCCCCTGCAAGAGACGTTTAACTTTATCCTGCGGCTAAAACAGCTACAGGCACAGCGACGGGGCCAAACTGTCTTTATTGGACAAAACCTGCCAGGGGTGAGCCGGAT
Organism: Synechococcus sp. H70.1; assembly: GCF_047502705.1. Lineage (NCBI taxonomy): Bacteria > Bacillati > Cyanobacteriota > Cyanophyceae > Synechococcales > Synechococcaceae > Synechococcus > Synechococcus sp. H70.1. The sequence goes on along the minus strand of NZ_JANSIV010000168.1, from coordinate 15,365 downwards.
CCTGGTGCGCAACTACCGCCTGAACCAAGCCGTTGCCGCAAATATAGTTCCTCGTCTCGAAGCTGTTTTAAATGCCGTAGCTCCAGGCGCCCAATTTGATGTGGACGAGCGCACCAACTCCATTACCGTGATCGGCACCGAGCGACAGCAGGACATCGCCGCTGCCCAAATTGCTCAACTGGATGTGCGCCGGCGGCAGGTTTTGATTTCCGTAAGAGCGGTCGATATCCGTCTGAACAACAACGAGAGCTTATCGGTTAACTTGGGTGGAGCCTCTGGTAACTTTGCTGTTGGAACCTTGGGAGGGGCAAGCTTCGGTGGCGAGCCACTGAACCAGCCTCAGGGATCCTCAGTAGAATCCATTGGCCCCACTGGGCCCTCTGGCTCTATTACAGGTATCTTCAATACCCTCAACCGCCTGCAACAATCCTTGGCTTTGCGAGTTCAAGCAGCCATTCAGAACGGAACCGGCAAAATTTTAACCGATCCCAAAGTGGTGGTGGCAGATGGCGGCTCTAGCCGGATTAGCATTGCCACCAGCGTGCCTGTAAACGTCGAAACCATTACCATACCCCAAGGAGAAAACCAGCCACCAGTTGTTACCCAGCGTTTGCAAAGAGAGGAGGCTGGAGTTATCTTGAACGTTTCGGATGTCAGGATAGACGATAATGGATTTGTTACCTTAACTATTCGGCCTGAGATTTCCATCCCCATACCCATCCAAGTGCTGGAAGGTGGAGACTTTGCAGGGATCCAGCTTTTTAACATTGATAGGAGACAGTTAGAAGCCTCTCAACTGAGACTAAGAGACGGACAGACTTTTATTATCGCCGGCCTAATCCAAGACAGAGATACTGTCGATGTTCGTAAGGTTCCTCTGCTAGGGGACTTGCCTCTTCTAGGTGCTTTGTTTCGCTCCCAGACTGTGAATAATGAGCGCAATGAAGTAGTTTTTATGCTGACGCCCTATATCATGGACGACAACGTAGCCTTTGGTCTGCCTTCTAATCTATAAGACAGTAGGGAGTCGATATGCTAAGCCGTTAAGTTTCCGAATTCTCGACCAACCTAATCATTAGTAACCGTCGCATCATAGCATTATAAAAAAGAGGGATCCAAGCCCCCTCACCCTGTCCCGGTGGCCTGGGATTCGGGACAGGCGATGAGCGCCAGCTCCACCTGATGTTCTTGGGGTTGCTGCAGTTGCACCTCCACGTCGCGGCCAAAGAAGCCCTGCATTTTTTTCTGGTAGCTCTCCTGCCATTGCTGGAAGGGAACGGCTGGCGAATCGAAGAGGAGTACCAAGGTGTAGCGGCCATCCCGCAATTCTTCTCTGTAGCCTCTAATTTTGGGTAGGTCTGCTTCCAGAGGGCCGCGCAGGCCGAGGAACTCCAGGGCCTCTTCCAGGTGGGCGTTGGCCCCATAGCTGTATTTAGTGATGTCGGCGCGAATTTGTTTTTGAATTTCCGTGGCCTGCTGAGCACGGGCTTGGAGCACTTCTGGCGAGGGGGGCGTCAGGGCAGGCACTGGCTTGAGCTCCACCACCTTCAGGGTTATCCCCCCCAGCAGCAGAGGGATCCCGGCAAACAGGCCGATGAGGTTCAGGGTGGGATCGCTGTACTGGGCAAAGCCCCAAGCTGTGGCGGCAACGCCCGCCAGCAACACCAGGGTGCTCAGGGGGAGGGGCAGCTTTTCAAACATACAAGCAGGAAGGGCAACCTGAACCCAGGCTAGCAGGAAAGACGCTCCCTGAGGTGACCTTGGGGGTGGACTCGGCTCCGCTGGGGGTGGATAATGGCTGGACGCTGGTGTGTTGGGGAGTGGCCCATGGTTTTGTCGCATCTGTCCAAAGCGTCCCGTCGTCTGCGCCTGCTGGATCGCAAAGCTCAAGAGCGGGCCCCTCTTTTTGAGGCCATCCGCCACTACTGCAGCTTGGACAAGGCTCCCTTTCACACACCAGGCCACAAGCAGGGACGCGGGATCGCCACCGACCTGCGGGAGTTTTTGGGAGAAAACGTCTTCCGGGCGGATCTCACCGAGTTGCCGGAGGTGGACAACCTCCACGATCCCGACGGCGTGATCCGGGAAGCCCAAGAGCTAGCTGCAGCTGCCTACGGAGCGGATCGCAGTTGGTTTCTGGTGAATGGCTCCACCTGTGGCGTAGAAACCCTGGTGATGGCCGTGTGCGACCCAGGGGACAAGATCCTGCTGCCGCGCAACTGCCACAAGTCGGCCATTGCCGGCGTGATCCTCTCCGGGGCGGTGCCTATCTACGTTGAGCCGGATTTTGACTCAGAGCTGGGCATTGCCCACGGCATCACTCCTGCCGGCCTGGAGCGGGCCCTAGCCGAGCACCCCGACGCCAAGGGCGTGTTGGTGGTCAGCCCCACCTACTACGGGGTTTGCTGCGACCTAGAAGCCTTGGCGGCCATCGCCCACAGCCACGGCCTGCCCCTCTTGGTGGACGAGGCCCACGGGCCCCACTTTGGCTTTCACCCAGAACTGCCCATCTCCGCCTTGGAAGCCGGTGCCGATCTGGTGGTGCAGTCCACCCACAAGGTGATCTCCGGCATGACGCAGGCCTCGATGCTCCACCTCAAGGGATCCCGCATCGATCCCAACCGGGTGCGTAACATCTTGCAACTGCTGCAATCGACTAGCCCCAGCTACGTGCTGATGATGTCGCTGGACGTGGCGCGGCGGCAGATGGCCCTAGAAGGCGAGAAACTGCTGGGCCAAGCCCTGGCTTTAGCCGATCAAGCCCGCGCCCGCCTCAACCGCATCCCAGGGCTGTACTGTTTTGGTCCGGAGCGCATCGGCTCTACACCTGGCTTCTTCGATCTGGATCGCACCCGCTTGACAGTGACGGTGTCGGGGCTGGGCCTTTTTGGCTTCGACGCCCATGACTGGGTTAACGATCACTTCCACGTACAGCCGGAGATGTCCACCCTGCACAACGTGGTCTTTATTGTGAGCCTCGGCAACACCCAGCGGGACATCGACCGGCTGGTGGAGAGCTTTGCCGCCTTGTCAAAGTATGCCCAGGGATCCCAACCCTCCCCAGCCATGGCCGAGAAACTGCGGCGCCTCGCTCAGTTAAAACGCCCTCCCCTGCCGCCCCAACGGCTCTCGCCGCGGCAGGCCTTCTTTGCCCCCATCAAGCGGATCCCTTTCCAGGAGGCCGTAGGCCACATCTGTGCTGAGATCATCTCCCCCTACCCTCCTGGGATCCCAATCCTGGTGCCCGGCGAAGAAGTGACGCAGGAAGCGGTAGACTATCTGCTGCTAGTGCACGAGGCAGGCGGCTTTATCAACGGCCCTGAAGATGTACGGCTGCAGACCCTTAAGGTTGTCGAAACCTAGCCCCTCAGCTGCCTGGCTGCGCTGTCTGGGGGGGAGGAAGGGAAGGCAGGGGGTTGGGAGAACTGCGGCGGTGGCGGACAACCTTCACCCGATCCACCCGGGGTCCCTCCATGCGCACTACTTGGAACTCTATGCCTTGGTAGGTAAACTTTTCCCCTACGCGCGGGATCTTCTGTAAGTGATAAATCAAAAAACCTCCCAGCGTTTGGTAGTCCTCATGTAAGGGGAGGTTAAGGTGGCAACGCTCGTTGACCTCTTCGATGTCCAACTGGGCCTGGACAAGGAGAGTGTTTTCGTCCAGCTCCTCGATATCCGGCTCCTTCGTTTTGGGATCCGGGCCATCGGAGAGCTTGCCGACAATCTCCTCCACCAAATCTTGAATGGTAATCAGGCCTGCTGTACCGCCAAACTCGTCCACCACCACCACCATTGGCCAGTGGTGCTGCTGCATCTCCGGCAAGAGCTCGGCAATTAGCTTGTTTTCCGGCTCAAAGTGAACCTCCCGAATAAAGGGAGTGATCGGGCTGTGCAAGTCTAGGGATCCCTTGGCCAGCTCGCCAATGAGCTCCTTGACGTGAATGAGACCGCGGATGTCATCCAAAGACTCGCCGTAGACCGGGTAGCGGGAGTGCCCCGATTCGGCCACCTCGGCCAGCACCTCCTGGACCGTGGCGGTTTCCGGTACCGCGTCGATGCTAGTGCGCGGGATCATCACCTCGCTAGCCACCGTCTCGCCGAACTCGAAGACATTGCTCAACAGCTCCCGCTCCTCCGCCTCGATGTTGCCCGACTCCACTGACGAGGCAATCAGCAGTTGCAGCTCCTCCACCGTCATGGTGCTGTAAAAAGAAGTAGCCTCCGGGATGCGGACACCCAGGAGGCGCAGCAAGCAGCGGGAGGAAAACCGCAGGAGCTCCACAAAAGGATGTAAAAAGCGGCTCACCAGCCGGTTGAGCCAGGCTAGTTTCAGGGCAATTGGCTCCGAATAGAGAATGGCTAGAGTCTTGGGAATCAGCTCCCCCACCACAATCTGCAAGTAGGTGAGGAGCGAAAACACCACCACCCCCGCCCCCCCTTGGACAAGGGCAGGATCCATACCCTGAAACCAGGGCAGCTGCCTCAAAGCCAAAAACAGCGTTGGCGCAACCTGGGTGGCCCCGATCCAGCCCAACAACACACTGGCTAGGGTAATGCCCAACTGGGTGGTGGAGAGGGCGTACTCCAACTGCTCCTGGGCTTTTTGCACAATTGCCGCCTGGCGGTTCCCCTCACTAGCCAACTGCACCATGCGGGAGCGCCGCGCCGACACCAAGGAAAACTCCACTGCCACAAAGAAGGCGTTGACGAGGAGAAGGGCGATAACCCAGAGGAGACTGAGAGACGCCTCTCCCCAGGCAGGCTCAGGGCTGGGGGACGAGTCTAAAGGAGGGTCGTCCATCAGGGGAGCAGGAAGACGGATAGACAGCATTCTAGCTTAGAGCGCCTCCGGCCCTTGACTTTCTGGCTCTCTTTGGCTACCCTCCTCGCCCAACAGCGAGCTTCTGCTGCTGCGTCAATCGGCGATAATATTCCTACCCCTTGTTCCTGCTGCAGTAGGTGCCGGCCATGCCCGATTTTCTGCCCTACGCCTACTTTCAGGGCCAGATTGTCCCCTTTGCTGAGGCGAAGATCTCCATTGCCACCCATGCTCTGCACTACGGGACGGCAGCCTTCGGCGGTCTACGCGGGATCCCCGACCCACAAAATCCGGATCAAGTGCTGGTGTTTCGTCTGGATCGCCACTGCCGACGGCTGAGCCAGAGTGCCCGCCTGCTCTGCTTCGATCTGCCCGCCGAGAAGATCGAGCAGGTGATCATCGAGCTGATCCGCAAAAATCGTCCCTCCACCTCTTTCTACATCCGCCCCCTGGTCTACACCTCCGACCTGGGCATCTCGCCGCGGTTGCACAACATCGAGAAAGACTTTTTCGTGTACGGGTTGGAATTGGGAGACTACCTCTCCCCCGAGGGAGTTACCTGCCGCATCAGCTCTTGGGCCCGCCAAGAAGATCGCAGCTTGCCGTTGCGGGGCAAGATCACCGGCGCCTACATCACCTCTTCTCTAGCCAAAACCGAGGCAGTACAGTCCGGCTATGACGAGGCCATTTTGATGAACTCCCAAGGCAAGGTAAGCGAAGCCTCGGGCATGAACATCTTCATTGTGCGCAACGGCGTGCTGATTACCCCCAGCTTTGACCAAGACATCCTGGAAGGGATCACCCGCGACAGTGTCCTCACCATAGCTCGCGACCTGGGGATCCCCACCCAGGAGCGGCCCGTCGACAAATCGGAGCTGTTCATTGCCGACGAAGCCTTCCTGACTGGCACTGCTGCCAAGATTACCCCCATTCGCCAGATTGAGCAGTATGTCCTGCCCCCTTCTCGCCCCATCACCGAGCAGCTGCGGCAGAAGCTGACGGCCATCACCGAAAATCGGGATCCTGCCTATGCCCATTGGGTGAAGGTGATCCCGCTAAAAGAAAGCTAGACCCTCAGCTTGCCATCGGCAGGCTGCCGAAGGGGAGAATTAGAATTGACCAATCCAGACTGCGGGAGAGGGATCCCTTGCACGAGATTTCTATTACCTGGGCCGACTACCACCGCAAAATCGAAGAGCTGGCCGTCAAAGTTTACGAAAGCGGCTGGGAGTTTAACCAAATTGTCTGCATTGCCAAAGGCGGGCTGCGCATCGGCGATACCCTGGCCCGCCTCTTTGACCTCCCCCTAGCCATTCTCGCCGCCTCCTCCTACTCCGGCCCTGGCAATCGCCAACGGGGGCAGCTGATTTTCTCGCGGGATCTGGCCATGACCACTGCCAACCTAGGCAGCCACGTGTTGCTGGTGGACGACTTAGTCGACTCCGGCATGACCCTGAAGCGCTCCGTCCACTGGCTTAAGCACCACTACGGCTTTTACATCGAGGAAATCCGCACTGGCGTACTGTGGTACAAAGCGGCCTCTGTCTACCAGCCCGACTACTACGTGGACTACCTGCCCGATAACCCCTGGATCCACCAGCCCTTTGAGCCCTACGAGCAGATGACGCCCCAGCAGTTGATGGAGTCGCTGCGTTCTTCGGGTTAGCTTGATCCCTATCTCGACGGCAGCTCAAAGCGAGGTAGTCCATCCAAGACAGGCTGGATCCCTGCTGGGATCTGCTCATGAGCAAGAGGATAGTGATAGTTGACCTGGGACAGCAGCCGTTTCCACTGCTCCGAATTGAGAGCTTTGACCAGAGAAATAGACGGCTCTCCCTTTAACTCGTAACCTGACTCGATTAGTTTGAGGGCAACGTTAGTTGCTGCTGTTGCCAGGACTGAGTCTGCCATTCCATAGTCTAGCTCTGCGGATACAATCAGGGCATAATCCTGAGGGCTTGGGCTAAGCAGAATAAACTCCAGTAAGAGCTCCAGACTCGAAATAGTTGCTTCCTGGAAACTAGGATCCCAGTTTGGGAAGAGAACCAGGTTAAGTTGGCTAAGGTAAATTTCTGAAGTAGCAGTATCCAGATGTTCTTCAAGAGGGCTAGTTTGCCCAGAGTTGCACCTCAAACAAGCTCTACTCTGTTGAAACCTAAGGCTTAGGTCAATTCTCTCGTCTTCCGTGGTGAGTAGTGTATGACTAGCCTGTTTTTTGCTGCTGCTAGTTAGGTGTAAGATGGAAATAGGGGTGTAGGGTAGGTAAGGCTCAACAAATAAACTGCGCTTTGGATCCCACCTCGGTAAGCCATAGTGGCAGGTCCAATTGCAGTAAGCTGGCAGAAGTTCTGTTTCCTCCAATAAACCGTCTAGGTAGACGGCAACGTTTAAGGCAAGCTGGTCAGTTAGAACCGAAGGTCTTTTGGCTAAGGCTTGAGCAAGGCGAAGATCCCAGAAGTTCCAATGCGGAGCACTATAAAGTAGTGCGAAAACACCTGCGTTGAGAAGAGGATAAGTGTGCAGATCATCAACATTTAGGTTAGGAAAGTAATGCCTATAGGCTTTGGATAGTTCGATTAAGTGTTCTTTTGATCCATAAAGTAGTCTGTTTCCTCGATCAATCTCTGGTACGATGGCCAGGCCTCTTTTTTTACTTCCCTGAATGAGTAAGTCAATTCCAAACCATTCTTGAACCCAGGCATCTGCATCAAGCCAGATATAAACTTCATAGCCTGGAAAGTACTTAGGAAGGTGCGGTCGAGCCAGAAGCCCCCGCAAGTATAAGGGTGCATTCTCAATACCAGGAAACGTGTATTCCCAGTCCGGCTCAACAACATAGTTTACGTTTTCCAAAACCCAGTTTATTTCTTCAAGTGAGCAGCCTAGGTTAAAGAAGCCTATATCGATTAATTGACCTTGCGGCTTATATCGAATAGAAAGAATCGTTCCTTTAACCAGGTCAAAAAAATGAGAATCAGCGCCAGTGATAATAATTGCTGAGCTCATAGAGAAACACACCTGCAGAAAGCCTAAGCTCGGTTAACTTGCTAAGCTACTCTACTTGATCGCAATTACATTTAGGCTAATGGGCTCGCCTAAAAAAGACATGTCACTGCAATCATTAAATAAGCCAAATTTATCAACCTTACTAATGATCCTGAAACCTGCTTGAGTTAGTAACATAAACAGGTACTCCCAAGAGAAGCCAACTTTATGGTAGTCATATTCATCAGTTTGTCCGCCGAACATCATTCGCATAATCGCAAATCGCTCCTCAGGCGAGACTCCTTCTCTCAAATAAAGACGACAAAGAGTAGGCAGATCAGGAACGCTGATCATCAACTCGCCGCCAAAACGCAAAACTCGATGCCACTCTTTGAGAACAATTGGAAGTTCTCGAATGTAATCAAAGTGCTCTAGGACATGGGAAGCATAGATGGCCTCTACGGAGCCATCGGCAAATTGACTGAGATCCTTAGCATTTCCCACGTAGTCGACGTGCTCCCTTGCCTGAATATCCAGGATCTTCCAATCGGGGTGAGGTTCTTTACCTCCAATGTGAAGGCGGATACGCTGAGCAGGCCTAGGCTCAGCTTGATTCTCTTGCAAAGGCGGAACCGATTCAATTAGCTGATGCTTGTACGCAAGATCAAGGTATACCTTCTCCATAGCTCTGGCTAGGCGCTTTGGGTCCCAAATTATCGATCTGTCATAGGAATCTCGAATGGTTTGCTTAGCTTTTTTCAGGAGTTCTGGATTATTGGCTAGTTGGATCCCACGCTCGATAAACTCTTCAATTGACCAGGTGATGCACTCTTCGAGGCCGATATTTTTCAGCAGACTGAAGCTCATGCGGCCATAGTAGTGCCTACCGACTAAGGTCAGCACCGGTAAGCCCATATACAAGGCTTCCATTGTATGAGTGGCCCCTGTGTAGGGAAATGTGTCTAGCATCAAATCAAATAGCCCTAGCTGACCACGATGTAAACCTGTGTATTCTGTTCTTGCTAGGAAGCGAATTCGATCCTCGACTCCCAGTTCTTTAGCTCTTTTTCGATACATCTCAATCATTGACGGAGCTTCCCCCTTGCCTTTTACAACCAGTACGGCATTGGGAGAATTGAGTAAGATCATCAAATGAGCTTCTACACACTGGTCATTGCGCTTATATGCATGAGCAGCTGTAAAAAGGAGAGTATTTTTAGGGGTAATGTTCAGCGTTTGAGAAAATACTTGATGATCTTGGGGATCTACGGCAAGTTGGCTAACAGCAGCATAAGCAGGCAAGCGAATTAACTCCTCCCGGTAGTCCTCTTTCGCCTCATCCGGGAGTAGATAAGGATCAACAAAGAAATAGTCTAGAGTTGGTAAGCCGGAAGAGTCTCCTCCCAGCCAGCTACACTGAATAGGAGCACAACGATATGCCATAACATAGTTGCTAATTCGATCTGTCAACGAGTCAAGATGTATAAGAATGTCAAGATTGTCGTCTCTTATTGTTCGTACAATCTCCTTTAGGCTTGTGTTTTTGGGAAACTGACGGAAATAAGCCTTGTGGAGGAGAAAACTTTGATAAAGAGGATCTGAGGAGAGAATTTCTTCCGTCGCTAGGCCCATTAAGTAGTAGTAATAGACTTCTATATTCTCAGTATCGTGGGATGCAAGTATTTGATGAGACATTAGGCCTACAGAGTGACTCATAAAGCATATACCCAGGTAGCCAACTCTCAGCTTTCGAGGGCAGGAGCTGCGATGCTGATTTGCTAGGTTTCGGGATCTGCTACTGAAGCTATCCAGATCTAAGTTTTCTCGGTAAGATAGAAGAATAGAATAAAGTATGTCGGCAGAGATCTGAGTTAGCTTTCGTATAGTCTTTCTATCGTCGCTAACATAGTTGATAAAAAAGCAGACTGAAAACATAAAAGCACGAGCGAGACTCTGAACGTTGTCATTTACAGGCTCTTGGTTAACTAGTTTCTCCTTTATAACCTGTAAACTTTCCAGTGGCCACAAGCTCAGGAATCTGTCAATAATAAGCTTTACCTTGTCTGTGAGAGCTGCTTTGGCAAACAAGGCCATTGCGTTCTCTAGAAGATAGATGAAGTTAGCAGATTTCTCTTCTTCCTCTGAGGCAAGTGAAAGTAGTTTTTCTGCCACTACTGAGTACCCCAGACTTTTCGATTCTTCCATCAGCCTATAAATGAGCTCTATCCCGAAGCCGGACAGCCAATCTTTTGATGTGGAGAGTGCTTTATAGGATTCAGCCCTCTCAGGAAGATAAATCTCCGAGAGCAAGGATAGCGCCGCCATAACCGAGCGACGCTGTGGCTGAGGCATTTTCTGGGCAAAGACTTCTAGGAGATCAAAGAAGACCTCTAAGTATCCTTCGTCCAAGAGATGGCGGGCAACATCCAGGAAGGTAATTTCTTCCGATAGGTCGACAATTTCTGGCCCAGAGCTTATACTCTCAGCTACTGCTGACGCATAGGTGAGGATTGCCAACTCATCTTCTCTCTTGATGGCGTCGTAGAGCAAGAGTAGATTATTAGACTTCTGCAACGGATCTAGCTCAAAGATGAGCTCTCTTATTTTTAATGAATGATCGTAAAGGATTTTCGACTGGTGAATAGGTTGCTTGCTAGCCAAGAAGGCTATTTCTCGAGCTGTCTCGAGCATGAGCGAGATCAGCTTTTCTCGACTAAGCAAAGAAATGCCTTCCACTCTCAGTAAAGCGTTGTAAAGAGGATAAACCTTTCTGGGCTCTATGTAAAGAAGTTTACGGATTGCTATTTCTGTGGCTTCTTGTGGTGTTCCCGGGGCATTCTCCCAGTCGGTGCTGAAGTCAGGGTAGATAACTTTTGTTAGCACCTGTCCCCACTGCAGAGGGGAAAGAACATTGGCATAGGTTCTAGCCCAGTCTTGAAAATCCATTTCGGAGCGGGCAAGGGCAGCTCGCCCTCGAGCAGCAACCTCTTCTAAGGTGAAAGATTCAGGAAGTGGCATTGACTCAGGAAGGCACTAGGACAAGTTGGCCTCATTATGCCATAGCCCTGAGCTGAGGCGGTTCAAGGGAGTCGACCACACACGGGGATAGCTTGGTGGCCCCGCACTTGAGTGCGGGGCGGAAAAGCCCGTAAGCAACTTGAGTTGCTATCCCTTCGCGCCAGCGGGTCGGAGGCCTTAGCAAGCACCTACTACGGTGGAAAACCCGACCAGCGCAGAGCGTGGGGGCGTTGCTCAGCAAAGTAAGCAGAACCTTAGCGCTTTGCTCTAGGGAACTGTGTAGGGGCATCTTGACAGCACCTTTATGAGTCCGCGTGTGGACTGTGTAAGAATCCCCCGACTTTAGTCGGGGGAGTGTCAATTGCCCGTAGCGTGGGCCTGTTTCCAGCTCAACCTTCGCACCGTGGGGGGCAGGCTTCCCGGTGGGCAAGACTGTAGCTGCTTGGAAAGGAAGGTGGCTACCTAGTTCCCCTTGGCAGAATCTGTGAGAGGCCAACGAGAAGAGCTCGGCAGCTCCGCCTGCAGGGCCAATAGCCAAGGGCAGGCTGGGCACTCTCGGCAACGTTTACAAAGACTTGTCTGGGGGATGTTATGAACTCGAGCGGGGGTGGGTAGTCTAGTAGTGTCAACAGAAGGCACAAGCGAGCCTTCCTCTAACTCTCAAGGGAGTAACGAATCATGAGTGCAAAACTGCGCCACTCTTTACTTCGCGCAAAGCTCTCTCAGTTCTTGCTTTCTCGCGCCAAGGGCTTCACGCTGATTGAGCTGCTAGTGGTGATTGTAATTGTAGGCGTCTTGAGCGCTATTGCAATTCCCCAGTTCCTGAACCAGATCCGTCGCTCTCGCGTGGCAGAAGCCCAGGCTGCTCTGACCGATGCTTCTCGTGGTGCTGAGGCCTATCGGATGGACTGGAGTCAGTATCCTACGGCATATGAAGTGATTGGCCGTGGCTGCGATAGTGCCTGGTGTGGTCCCACCAGGGATAAGTACCAGAACGATCCTTGGTCTGCTCCCAACTACGGCGCTCCTGCTATGTCAGTGGATACCCCCGCTCAGCGCGGCTTGATCATGGCGGTTCTTGGTAATACAGAGGTTAACCCTGCCTATGTGAACGCTGGTGGCTACCCCATCCTCTGTGAGATCGGCCTTGGGCGGGGTGAGAAGCTGGTAGCTACCGGTGACTACTATGTCGGAAAGTCTTGTAATGTTTTCTCTAACGAAGATTCAGGGGTGACAATACTAGAAGACGAGCTGAAGCTGAAGCCGTTCGGTGACGAAGAGGAAAATTACGATCTGACAGAGAAAACTGCTACGACTTTCCCGCGGCAACAATCCTAGTAACCCTAAGTCAAGGCTAAGTGACTATTTTGCTCCCTGTGACTGGGGAGCTTTTTTTGGTATCTTGGCAATTCTGGAGATCTGTGAGGTGCAAACACAAGCTCAAACCCTACCGCGCAAAGCCGGCGCAGGAACGGGGGTTCTTCCTGGTGGAAGTAGTGACCACTGCAAAAAGGGTTGTCAGGATGTGTCTAATTTCTCACTTAGTCAGGTTTGGAAAGTTTGAGGTCCAAAATAGCTCATCTCACCACTTTATGGTCGTTTCAAACGAGATTGAGACACCTTTGCTGCCGATCCAAGGGCTCGACGCCGCCAGCCCGTTTGCGACAGCGTTGCGTAGCAATAACGATTTAGGGAGATGTTTTATTGCTATTTGAGAAATGGCAGAGCTACCCATGGCTGATCCTAGGTTGAGGGTCAAGGGATCCTTTCTCACTTGGCCTGGCTTCTGTGGCTAATCTATAGAGACCAGCAGAGCTATCTGAGCAGGGAAGAGGGCGAGGGTTGGAGGTACCGAGACCCTAACTAGCCTGAGAGGGCACAATAAAGATAAGACTTCCTCTTCCTGTCTTTGGTCAGAGGGTGCCTAGACGAGCTAGAAAACAGAGGGGACTTCCTTTCCGCGAAGCCAAGACAGCCCTACAGAAGCTGGATCTGGAGCGTATCGCTGTACTGAGGGTAGCAACAGATGGACAAGAGGTGGAGATGTTGACTAGCTTGGAGCTGTGGCTCAAGGACATCAAGGTCATCTATGTGGAGTTTGGCTCGGAGCAAGACCGCAAGCAGATTGACCGGATGCGGGATCCTTCTCACATAATCTGGCGGGGGATCATGTCTCAGGGTAGCCAGGGCTGTCTGTGCTACCTGAGTAGAAGCTACATTCCAGACGGAGCTAATGACTAAAATAGGAGAGTGAGCTATGGAAAACTCTGAAAATACAGCTCTGCAGCCTCGTGTTCTACTGAGTTGGCCAATTTCACCAGACTATGTACCTCCTCCAGTTTTTTCCAGCCAACAAGTGACCTTGTGCCCGAGAGGAGGAGCTAAAGGTTTTGTAGAATTCTCTAGCGTCTGTCAAGATCTCATTAAATGTCCAGAGGAAGAGTATGACATTTACGACTTTATACAAAAATCATCTCGAATTGAGAATAAAAGATTTGACTTACTAATCGTTCGAGCATCTAGTTGTGAGCCAAGCATCCCTATCAATACTAAAAAGCTTAAGTGCCCGACTGTTTTACTTGCAGGAACCACTCATCAGGAGCGTTTTCCAATTAGCTATCTCTTAGCTTACTGTGCAACTGAAGACTTTGACTACATCGTTACTCCTATCAACCGTCATCACTTGCACTGGTTTGCAGCAGCAGGGTTTAGCAATACAGCGTGGCTGCCACTCATACACATGCACACGGTTACTCATGAATGGGTGGAGACCAGAGAAGACAAAGTTGCTTTTTTAGGACATGCGGGTAGTTTTCATCCAAGGCGAGTTCGGCTGCTCAACACTCTAAAGGAGGCCGGCTTGCCTCTAGTAGCAAAGTCTGGAACTAGGGAGGAAGGTGCTCGCTTGTTTGCTCACTCCTTAGTCTCATTTAACTGTAGCTTAAACGGAGACTTTAACCTAAGAAACCTCGAGATTATATCCGCAGGAGGATTTCTGTTGACAGATCGCTTATCGTTTGCTTCTGGTTTTGATGAGTATCTTACTCCAGGCTTGTACTGTGATGTCTATGACTCCGAGTCTGAGCTAGTAGAAAAAGTCAAGTTTTACTTGGAGAACCCAGAGTTAGCGACAGAAATCGCGAGAAGAGCCTACGAGAAGTTCTTTACAGACTGGCACCCAAGGTATCGGGTAGCTGACCTGATGAACTGGGTGTTTAAGGGAGAACTGCCTGAATTTTACGCGGGCAACTCCGATCCTCGATTCTTCATTAGCACTTCTAATAACGATCTTATGGATACACGGCTAGCTATCTATGAATCTGTTCAGGAGCTACACCGGGTAGAAGAGAGACTTAAGATACTGGTTAGTAAGGAGTGTCCAGTAGCAATTGTCTCGGATCTCCTAGATCTGCCTAGGCTAGAAGTCTACGCTGAGGCTGGCTTCCCAGTGTCTGAGCTTCCGAAGACAGATAGAGTTACATCCAGAGTGCATGTTTTTAAGGAGGGACATAACTATTCAAATGGTAATATTTGGGATGTTTTAATTGTCAATTCCAGCAGCGACCTTATTTCTCAACTTCTACCTCACTCTAAGTTTGCCTTTGTTCTTGGAGACCAGAATCAGATAGTATTTTCCAACGCAACGAGATTGGTAAACATTGAAACAATTTATTATAGTTTGTCTAGAGCAGACGGCTCCTCCTGTCGAGTTGAGATACGCTTTTATAAGGAAGGAGAAGACTCAACAAGATATACTTTTGATGAAATATTTAGAAAGCAATCTTACCCGTTTCTAGACTTTGTTGATGATGTATCACTAATAGTTGACGTAGGAGCAAACATTGGTATTGCCAGCACTTACTTTCGAGCATTGTACCCAAATGCCAAGATTGTTTGTTTTGAGCCTGATCCATTGGCCTTCCACTTGCTAAAGCTAAACAGTGTCACAATAGGGAACTGCAATTTGTACCCATTCGGCTTATACAGCGATGACATTGACAAAGTTTTTTACAGTAGTCTCATAACACCTTCCCATAGCTCTGTATACAAAAACCGAGACACTGCTTTTCCAAGAATTGTCCGTTTTGTAAAGGCGAGCTCATTTTTAAAGAGCATTGGCATTGCAAAAATTGATATCCTCAAGATAGACACGGAAGGCTGTGAGACCCAAATACTGAAGGATCTCTTTGAGATGTTAGCTGACGTTAAGATAATATACTTAGAGTTTCATTCAGAGGAAGATAGGCGAATAATCGATCAAATTCTGAGTACCACCCATGTTCTCTGTAGGGGAAATATATTTGACGCACATCGAGGAACGCTTTGCTACTTAAACAAGAAGAACATCCTTCATAATCCATTGATAGAGCCTCTTCGGTAGAAGCAGTTTATTTTCGGTAGGAGCAGTTTATTTAGCCAACCAACGACCAGCCTGGTAAGGCAGACTCTAAACTGCTCCTCTAACTTACTTGTCCATCACTACATCGAGATCCACCCCCAGTTCTCGCAGCTTTTGGGCCAGACGCTCCGCCCGCTGTTCGGC
>NZ_JANSIV010000167.1:0-2445 GCF_047502705.1 Synechococcus sp. H70.1 | reverse complement strand
CCTCCTGGCCCACGCCGCCCGCAGCAACCCCGAAACCTATAGCCACATCCAGTCCTTGCTGGCCCCCTTGGAGTCGGTTCCTCTGCCTGGCCAACAGACTAACAACCCCGCCCCTCCCCTAACCATCGATTCGGAGGGGGACAAATTTGCGCTTGAAGTCGAGAAAAACCAAAAAGTTGCCCCGCCAGAAGCAACTCTAGAAAAGCAGCCAGAAGAAGAGAAACCTCTCTCGGCCTTGCAGCGGCTACGTCGGCGGGAGCTGGACTAGATCCCTCCCTGTCCAAACCAGCAAGCAATTGGGAATAGATAGCTACGGCTCAGGAAGAAGAGCCGGCAATCCCCAGAGGACTGTTGGGAGTGCGGCTCTCCCTAGCGGGTCTGGCACTCAAGGCGGGATTAAAAAGGATTAAAGAAAGCTGCTATAACCTACGGGAGCAGCAGTAGAATCCTTCTGGCAAGGTAGCAAAGACGGGATCCCTTCATGAAAGATTTCTACCGCGAGCTGGAAACAAAGCCTGACGCGACCCTTGAAGAAATTAAAGAGAACTACAGGCGGCTTGCCAAAGAGTATCACCCGGATCGTCTCCCTCCCGGTACACCGGACAAGGCTCGACAATACATTGAAGAAAAGTTTAAGTCCATTCAAGAGGCCTACACGATACTCAGTGACCCTGTCAAGCGAAAAGCCTACGACTCTCAAAGGGCTTCCCAGGCTCCGCAGACCAAAGGGAGCGAGTATAGCCCAGGCCTGAAAGCCAAACCCAGCTATAGCACCCAAGACGGCAGCACTTGGCCGTTCGACCCTGACAAGATACAGAAAGCTGCAAAGGAAATAGAGCGTCGCAAGGAAAGTATCGAAGTTAACTACAATCAAAAGATAGAGCAAGTGAAGTCCGAGCTAAGGAGAAACCTTATTTCAATCGGCATTAAGGAAGAGGATGCCAGAGTTGATTATGCCTTCCTTACTAAGGATGAAAACATACGGAACTGCCTTTTCTCTTTGTTTTTGGGCTTTTTGGCTTTCTTAGGAGGCTGGGGAGCGATTGGTACTATACTTGTAATCATTGCCTTTGCATTTGCTTGGTCAGCATTTTCTGACAGGTACAGTAAAGCGCAAGTGGAGACAGCCAAAAGTTTTCAAGAAAGGGCGAAGTCAAAAATCGCCCTACATGAGAAAGAAAAAAGTGCGGAACTCACTCAACTTCAGCTTTACTACAGGAGCAGGATCGACTACTTTAAGAGTCTCTCCCTTGAGTCTTTATCCCCTGAGTTTATAAGCGGGCTTAGCGGAGAGGATCAGCTTTTTCTATTGACGGCGATAAAGGAAAGAGCGGACGCTGAGAAGCTAAAGGAGGATCTGAAGCTGGCGGCTGGAGTCGCTGTTGGTATTGGCATACTGGCAGTTCTATTTGGTTTAGGCGGTGGATTCTACCCCCATTGATCCTAGGCCAGCAGGAGGAGCAAAACCTTAGAGTCCAGATTCTCAGGCGAGCTCCTCGGTGGCAAAACCAGACTTTGCCACTCTTGGTAGCTGAGACCAAGCCGAGTCATTTCAGTGATTTCGTATCTGTAGCCTTCCAGTCTCCTGTCCAACTCGATCATAGACTGGGCAGTCGCTATAACTTGATTTGCGTTACTGAGGATAGCTTCTCTCCGAGGAGGATCCCAAACTATGGGATCCCAGATTATCCAACCGCCTGTATCAATCAAAGATGGGGCAATGATTGCCAGGATGGCATTCCTAGATCTTAGTGGTATGCTATCAGTCCAGGATTTAATGCTTTGTGAGTTGAAAATAGCTGGTCGTATATATTCGTCAAACAGCTTACTCGCATCCGATTCACCCTTTACATACTTGAGAATCTCCACAACGCTTGACAAGCTGACTCCTTGGCAATCTCTGTGAAGATATCCTGAAGGATTTTCAGTCAACAAAAGCTTGACATACTTTCTAATACGGGGTTCTAGAACTTCCTTGGCCTCCGCCAGGCGCTTCAGAGCCATCTCATGCTCCTCCAGCTCTAAGTAACATTTAATCTCTGTAACATAGACTAAAGATAGGATTAAGATGTACTCGCGAGCCAAAATGCCGTTGTTCTCGTTCCAATTGGAATCCCACGCAGCTTGATAATAGTGCTCAGCCTCAAGCAGAGGCTGAATGACCTCGGTTACTAATCGCTTCCTGTTGGTCTGGGAAGACATCTTCAAAGCTATTTCTGCAACGTTAATAGCAGACTTAGCCTTAGCAAGGAGCGATCTATCTATCTTATCCTTGAGTTCTGAGATAGATTGTTGAAGATTTTGAATTCGAGAATCGATTTGATCGAGCTTAGAGATAACGACCGCAAAGCCTATGGCAGACAAACCCAGGTTAGCCAGACCAAGAGCAGTATTAAATTGGGTTAAGCCTAAGACAGTGTTTAGTTTATTGCCAATGTCGATTAG
>NZ_JANSIV010000166.1:0-2469 GCF_047502705.1 Synechococcus sp. H70.1 | reverse complement strand
GTCACGATTTCTGTTAGCCCTAGCTCTTTGGCTAGACGAATGGGCTCGTGGGCAGCAATGCCGTTGTCCACCGTGAGGATGAGGCGCACTCCCTCGCGGTGCAGCTCCTGCACCATGCGGCTGTTGAGGCCATAGCCCTCCGTAAGGCGGCTGGGAATGCGGTAAACCACCGGTGTGCCCCGCAGCGCCCGCAGCAGGAGGGCCGTGCTGGTCATGCCGTCGGCATCATAATCGCCGCAGATGGCAATGGGCTCCTGCCGGTGCAGGGCCTTCTCCAACAGCTCTATCGCTAGGGGCAGGTCGGCAAAGTCACGGCTGGGTGGAGGCAAGCAGGAGGGATCTGGCTGCAAATAGTGGCCAATCTCAGGGAGGCTGCGGAGGCCGCGGTTGAGCAGGATCTGGGCTAGGAGAGGCGAAATCCCCGCTGCTTTAGCCAAGTGGCTTGCCCTTGGCTTATCCTCAGGCTGAAATAGCCAGCGCTGCTTAAAAATTGCAGCCATTCCCCGAGTCGGACAGCCAGCTGCCAGTGCTACAGTTGGCCTATAGGTGGGCCCTTTTTGAACTTACTCCAAAACGCTCCTCCGCTGACTAGCTTCGATGTACTCTCTACTGCTTACCTATAGCCTCAACCCTCTAGTGGGACTGAAGCTGCTGCTGCGATCCCCTGAGCAAACTTCCCTGTGGAGTTTGGCGCGTCAGCTCTGGAGATCCCGGGGAGGGGGATCGCGGCTTCAGATTGCCCTAGGCCGCCTGGTGCCCGAGCAAACTGAGCACCTTTCCCCCTGGGAGGTGCTGCTGCGATCGCGGTTTTTCATTGCTCTGGAAGCTGCCTTGCCGGATCAGGTCCTGCCTGCTCTCCCTTCTGGGCAGGGATCCGCCATTCAGCTGGCCCGCTACACAGAAGGTTCCCAACCCTACAAGACTGAGATCCTCCGCTTTTCCCTGGGAGGAGCGCCTGCTCTTGCTGCACCGCGCCGCTACAGCTACCGTCGCCGTTGCTTCTAGGGGCTGCAGGTAGCAGGCGCCTCCTTACCTATGGCGGCAGGTCTATACTGGAGGGGGATCCAATCTGCGCTTCTCCCGTGAACGCTGGGTTGCGTAACGGCTGCCAGAGGGGGGCAGGGGGTGGCTGGGGAGGAGGGAGTAGTCTCCTGCGGGGCAGTCCTTGGCCGCGCCTAACAACAGCGGTAGCTCTCTTGGGGGGCTCCCTAGCAACTGCTTTCCTTGCCCTGCCTGCTGCCTTTGCCCTCACCCGCTACCAAGTCCACGTCTTGGCCAACGAACCCGAAGCCTTAGCGCGGGTGCGCCGCCAAGTAGCGGATGCCTACTTTGTGCAGGAGGAGGGTCAGGTCTTCATTCTTGCTGGAACGTTTGTTAACCGTAGCCACGCCCAACGCCGCCAAGCTGAGTTGGCACGGCTGGGGTTGCCAGTGCGGGTGGTGAGCCGCCAAGAGACAGATCCACCCCTGCCGCCGGCTTTTCCCGCCCTGCCGGCGCCAACGGCTCCTCCCTTTGATCCGCGGCGGCCCTTTGCCACCCACGTGCCCAACCCCCATAGGGATCCGCTGCTGGAGGAGCGAGTGCGCCGCTTCTTTCCCCAAGCCATTGGAGTGCTCTACCGCGGCCAGCCTTCCCTGCAGACGGGGACTTTCTCTCGCCTATCGCTGGCGCAGGAGCAGGCCCGCTGGTTGACTGCCCAGGGATTGCCGGCAGTAGTTGTGTCACTGGCAGAAGGGAATGCTGCGTCACCGCCCGAGGAGCCTGCCCAAGGAGAACGCTATTGGGTGTTGGTGGCCGATCCCAGCGGCGAGAAATTGGCGGCTTTGGAGCAGCTCCTGCCGGGATCTGTGCCCCTGATCTACGACAACCTGCGGGTGGTGCGCACCGGTGGCTTTGCCGATCTCGCAGGGGCCACTGAGCAAGTGCGTTACCTAGCCCGCCAGGGCTACGCAGCGGGGATCTTTCCCGCTGACCTGCGCCGCTCGCGCCCTCTTCTGGTTCAGGATTCGCCTCCCGCTCTGCAGGAGGCTAGCCCGGGGGGGTTCTGGGTGGTGGTTCAGGCTGGCGAAGAGGCGCTGCCCAAAGTGCAGCAGTTTGCACCCGATGCTTTTGTGCGCGGCTCAGTAATTCAGGTGGGCACTTACCGGCAGCGGGCCAATGCCGAACGGGCACAGCGCAGCTTGGCGGAGGCGGGGTTTGACGCCCGCATTCTGCCTGTGGAGTAACCGCGGTCGTCTTCAGCCGTTTCGCTGCTGGTTAAGCATTGCTATTGGCCCTCCTTGCGGCAGGGTGGGTCCATCGCCGCCAGGTTTGCCGCTGGCAGTTGGGTGGGCTTGACCCAGGAATACTGCACCCCTGCGGGCCTCCCCCAGGCGCTGAGGGTCAAAGCTCCTCTTCGGCTGGATTTTCTTAGCCGCGGCTGAGCCAGCGACGAAGGCGGGGCTGCTGGCCGCCCCGCGCTGAATAAAG
>NZ_JANSIV010000165.1:11115-16181 GCF_047502705.1 Synechococcus sp. H70.1 | reverse complement strand
CGTTAAAGCTGGCGGGTGAAGTCTACCTGGGCCGGGCGCCCGGGCAAATGGAGCTGAGTAGCCACCGGCGGGGTTTGGGCAATGAGGCGGCCGCGGCGGAAAACGTACAGACAGGGTGGCTTGAGGCGAAGGGCCTCCACCACATCGGCAGCTTGCAGCACCACCAAATCGGCGTAGCAGCCGGGCTTGAGCCCATAGCCCTCCAGGCCCAGCAGGCGGGCGCCGTTTTCTGTGACCGCCAAGAAGCACTGGCGCATCTGCTCATAGCCCGTCATTTGGGCAGCGTGGACTGCCATGTGGGCCACCTCTAGCATGTTGCCGCTGCCTAGGGGGTACCAGGGATCCATCACGCAGTCCTGGCCAAAAGCTACTGTCAGCCCGGCGGCCATCAGCTCCGGCACCCGCGTCAGCCCCCGCCGCTTGGGGTAGGTGTCCTGGCGGCCCTGCAGCACTAGGTTCACCAGCGGGTTGGCGATCACCCCCAGCTCTGCCTCGGCCATCAGGGGGATGAGTTTGCTCACGTAGGCGTTGTCCATGGAGTGCATTGAGGTGAGGTGGGAGGCGGCCACCCGCCCCTGCAAGCCCAGCCGCAGCGTTTCATAGGCCAAGGTCTCCACGTGGCGCGAAAGCGGATCGTCTGTCTCGTCGCAGTGCAGGTCCACCCGCAGCCCCCGCGCCGCCGCAATCTCGCACAGGGCCCGCACCGAAGCTGCTCCTTCAGCCATCGTCCGCTCAAAGTGGGGGATCCCACCCACCACCTCCACCCCCAAGTCCAGGGCCTTCTCCAAGAGCTGCACCGCTCCCGGCGAGCGGTAGTAGCCATCTTGGGGAAAGGCCACCAGTTGCAAATCCAGGTAGGGAGCAACCTTTTGCTTGACTTCCAGCAAGGCCCGCACCGCCAACAGGTTGGGATCGCACACATCCACATGGGCGCGGATGGCCAGGATCCCGCGCGCCACCGCCCAGTCGCAGTAGGTCAAGGCCCGCTCCATCACTGCCTCTGGCGTCAGCAGCGGCTTCAACTCCCCCCAAAGGGCGATCCCTTCCAGCAAGGTGCCCGATTGGTTGACGCGCGGGATCCCGTAGGTGAGGGTGGCATCCAGGTGAAAGTGGGCATCCACAAAGGGGGGTGACACCAAGCGGCCACTCACATCGATTTCCTGGGGAGCGGTGGCCTGCAGATTCACCTCCAGGGCAACGATGCGGTCTCCCTCAATGCCGATATCCACTCCCTTACGGCCATCCGGCAAGTTGGCCCGACGCAAGATTACATCCATCCCCCTCTTCCCAACCCAGCTTGACCATTTTCTTGCTCAAAAGCAAGTTTGCTCCAGGGATCCCTTGTCTAGGGTTTGCTGCCGCTGCTTTCCTCAAGTTCCTGCTGGCTACTAGCGTATATGGTAGAGGAAAGCCTCTTTTCGGGTCTTTCCCTCTCCCTATGCCCAGGGTTGGCACCTCTCGCCAGCAGAATGACCTCGGTTTTCGCTTTGCCCAGGCCAAGGGGCTAAAGCCCTACCAGCGCAAGCAACTGCAACGGCTCTACCAACTGCGCCTGCCCCCCAACTGTCTGGTGACGGTGGAGTTTGCCCAACGGCTGGGAGCCCTCACCCAAGATCTGGAAGGCCAGCCCATTAGTGTTTACCTCAACCGGCGCGGCCAAGTAATTCGCGTGGGGCTGGGATCCCCTTTTGAAACCCAGATCCCGGCTTGGGAGCTGCCGCGCCAGGGGGCGGAGCGCCTGTCTGGGATCCGCT
Organism: Synechococcus sp. H70.1; assembly: GCF_047502705.1. Lineage (NCBI taxonomy): Bacteria > Bacillati > Cyanobacteriota > Cyanophyceae > Synechococcales > Synechococcaceae > Synechococcus > Synechococcus sp. H70.1. The sequence goes on along the minus strand of NZ_JANSIV010000165.1, from coordinate 14,427 downwards.
GCATTACCACCCAAGTGGGGGCGGGGGGGCCTAGCCAAAAAGCCCTGACAGCCATGGCCCTACAGCGGCTGGACGCTCTCATTACCCTGTCGGTATCCCCTTTAGAGGGACGGCTGCGCCGCGGAGGAGGGGCCACAGGCTTTATCAAGTGCGCCTACCTAGCCCATCTGGTGCCGGAGGAAGAGCGCCGTTGGCAGGTTTCTGAGCCTTTGCCCTTAGGGATCCTGGCAGAGCAGGATCTGCAGGAGCTGGTGGCGGAGCTAGAAGATGGCTTTCGCCGCCAAGCAAGCGCTCACCAGGTGGATCCCCAGCAGGAGCGGGCCATCCTGGTGGGGCTGCAGAAGCCGGGACAGAGCTACGAGGATCTCATGGACGCCTTGGCGGAACTGGGCCGCCTGGTGGAAAGCGCCGGCGGCCAGGTGCTCCACACCCTTTGGCAGCGGCGGGAGGGCCCCGATTCCGCCACCGTTATCGGCTCGGGTAAGGTCCAGGAGTTGGCCCTGCTGGTGCAGGATTTGGGGGCCAACCTGGTGGTGTTCGACCGGGAGCTCACCCCCAGCCAGGTGCGCAACCTAGAAGAGGCCCTGGGGGTGCGGGTGGTGGATCGCAGCGAGGTGATCCTAGACATCTTTGCCCAGCGGGCCAGAACCCGGGCCGGGAAGTTGCAGGTGGAACTGGCGCAACTGCAGTATCTGCTGCCGCGCCTGGCTGGTCGCGGTCGCACCATGTCGCGGCTGGGGGGTGGAATTGGCACCCGTGGGCCGGGGGAAACCCAATTGGAAATGGAGCGGCGGGCCATCCAGCGGCGCATTAGCAAGCTGCAGCAAGAAGTGGAAGAGCTGCGCCGCCACCGCCAGCGGCTGCGCCAGCGACGGGAGGGATCCCAGATCCCCATGGTGGCCCTGGTGGGCTACACCAACGCCGGCAAATCCACCCTTCTCAACGCCCTCACCCACGCCCAGGTCTACGTGGCTGACCAACTCTTTGCCACCCTGGATCCCACCACGCGGCGGCTGGATTTGCCCGGCCAGCAGGCGGTGCTGTTGACCGACACGGTGGGCTTTTTAACCGAGCTGCCTGAGCAACTGGTGGAGGCCTTCCAAGCCACCCTGGAGGAGGTAACGGAGGCGGATGCCCTGCTGCACGTGGTGGATCTCTCCCACCCCAACTGGGAAGGGCAAATCGAGGCGGTGGAAAAATTACTGGACGAGATGCCCCTGGCCACTGGCCCGCGACAACTGGTGTTTAACAAAATTGACCGCCTCGATCCCGAATGGGTAGAGGATGTGCGCCTGCTTTATCCTAAGGCTCTCTTTGTCTCCGCTGCCACCGGCCAAAACTTGGATCAACTGCGCCACACCCTGGCCCAATTTGCCGCAGCCTTTGCTTCCACTTCCTTTGGGGGTCGGGAGTTTGGGGATCCCTGAAGCATTTCATTAGAAAATCAAAACTTGGCCGCTGTCCTCCTGCGCCTAGCTGCCTCAACATCCAGTTACATCAGGGTTACGATGAGTGTTAAGTAAAGTTGCCATTTGGCAGAGGGGGAAACATGGCCGCTACGGCAGTTGCACCGCGTTCAGCTCATCTTACGCTGCAAACTCTGCCCATTGGGGCCGACACCCTGGCCATCCGCTCCCAGGACTGGGATCGGGATCGGTTTGACATTGAATTTGCCCTGGAAAATGGCACGACCTACAACTCCTTTTTGATCCGCGGGGAGAAGGTGGCCCTGATTGACACCTCCCACGAAAAGTTTCGCCAGCTGTACTTGGATCTGCTGCAAGGCATCCTGGATCCGGCCACCATCGACTACTTGGTGGTTAGCCACACTGAGCCAGATCACAGCGGCCTAGTCGGGGATCTGCTGGAGCTAGCCCCCCAAATGACAGTGGTAGCCTCCAAAGTGGCCGTGCAATTTCTGGAAAACCTCGTGCATCGGCCCTTCCGGCACCTGGTGGTAAAGCAGGGGGATCGCCTGGATCTGGGCAAGGGGCATGTCCTGGAGTTTATCTCTGCCCCCAACCTGCACTGGCCCGACACCATCCTCACCTACGACCACGGCACCCAGATCCTCTACACCTGTGATGTGTTTGGGATGCACTACTGCGACGACTTGGCCTGGGACGAGCATCCCCACCTGCTACAGGCAGACTTTAAGCTCTACTACGACTGCCTCATGGGGCCCAATGCCCGCTCGGTGTTGTCTGCCCTCAAGCGCATGGAGGCCCTGCCTCCCATCGCTGCCATTGCCACTGGCCACGGCCCTCTGCTGCGCCATCACTTGTCCGACTGGGTGGAGCACTACCGCACCTGGAGCCTAGAGCAGGCCAAAGCCGAGCGCCTAGCGGCCGTGTTCTACCTGTCGGGCTACGGCCAGGCGGAAACGCTGGCCCAAGCCCTTGCCCGCGGGATTCAAAAAACCGGGGTTGCCGTCGAGCTGCTGGATCTGCGGCTGCTGGATGCCCACGAGGTGCGGGAGCTGATGAGCCTAGCCGCAGGTGTGGTGATAGGCATGCCGCCCCAATCAGGGCCAGACGCGGCCACCACCCAGGTGCTGCTGAAAACCCTCTTGGCCTCTGCCCACAGCAAACAAGGCTTTGGCCTCTTCGAGTCGGGCGGTGAAGATGATGAGTCGGTCTACCTCTGCCGCAACACGCTGCAGGAGCTGGGCGCCAAAGAGGTGTTCCCTCCCATTCTCCTTAAGCAACCTGTCAACGAAACTCTGCTGCAACTGGCCGAAGAAGCTGGCACTGACCTGGGGCAGTGGCTGACCCGGGATCGCAACATTCAGCAGATGAAAGCCCTGGATGCCGACCTGGATCGCGCCCTGGGCCGCATCAGCAATGGCCTCTACATCCTCACCGCCCGCAAAGGGCAGGCCACCAGCGCCATGCTCGCCTCCTGGGTGGCCCAGGCCAGCAGCGATCCCCCAGGGATCAGCGTTGCCGTGGCTAAGGATCGGGCAATTGAGTCCTTCCTGCAGGTAGGGGACACCTTTGTTCTCAATGTGCTGCAGGAGGGCCATCACCAGTCCCTGATGCGCCACTTCCTAAAGCGCTTCCCGCCGGGAGCTGACCGCTTTGCTGGCATCAAGACCTACCCCGCCGCCAACGGATCCCCTATCCTTGCCGATGCCTTGGCCTACTTGGAGTGCCGCGTGGCCAGCCGCCTAGAAACCAGCGACCACTGGGTGGTGTACAGCACCGTGGAAGCCGGGCGGGTCTCCAATCTGGAGGGCCTCACCGCTGTCCACCATCGCAAGGTGGGAAATCATTACTGAACCCCTGATCCCCCTCCCTGGGGAAGAGGAGA
>NZ_JANSIV010000165.1:2012-11015 GCF_047502705.1 Synechococcus sp. H70.1 | reverse complement strand
ACTCGGATAAACTGACGCATAACCGGATCCCCCTTCGACTAGCCGCTTCCCAGGCCACTTCTTCGCTCTGGCACTGAGAAGATGGCTCTTATCTTGCCAGGGCTGGAGGGAAGAAGGAGTGACCGGGATCCCGCCGAAACTGTGATTCAGATCGGACTTAGCTAGCCGGTAACCGATTTGCCCGGAGGGTCTGGGCTGCTGGCTCGCACATAGGCCTGCCAAGCCAAGTCCAAAAGTCCATCCAAGACCGCCGCCGCCACGGCAGGGCCGCCCTTACGTCCCTCGGTGCGAATGTGGGGCACCATGGAATCGGCCAGCTCCCGCTTGGCTTTCACCACATCCACAAACCCAGCCGGCGTGGCAATTACCAAAGCAGGGGCCACCTCTTTCTCGGCGATTAACTGCACCAACGTGGAAAGAGCCGTCTGGGATTGGCCAACGATAAAGATGGCCTCAGGATAGCGTTGGGCCAGCGTTTCCAATCCCCAAGCAGAGCGGGTCTTATCTTTTTGGGGACGGGTGACAGCTTCGCTGCCGCAGTAGATGGGATTGGAAAAGGTGTTCTGCACCGCTCGTGCAATGCCCACCTGCACCATTGGCTCGTCCACCACAATGGTGGTGCGCGCCGCCAAAGCCGCCGCCCCCGCCTGCAGCGCCTCGTTAGCAAAACGGAGGAGGTGGAGATACTCGAAGTCTGCCGTAGCGTAAATCACCCGACGCACCACCTCATATTCGGCGGGGGAAAGCTCGTGCTTACCCACCTCCTGGTCAATGATCATCAGGCTTTCCGCATCGGTGACATGCCACTCCATTGCCCCTAGACCTCGTGCACCAGCCGCCCTCCCAGCATTCTAGCTGGGGGAAACCCAGAACTAGCCTGGCGGCCAGCCCATTGCCCGACCGCCCAGGACGTGGATGTGCAGGTGAAAGACGGTTTGACCGCCATCTTCTCCTTGGTTGATGACCAAGCGATAACCTTTGCTTAGGCCAGCTTCGGCAGCCACCCGCTGAGCCGTCAGCAGCAGGTGCCCCAGCAATGCTTCGTGTTCGGGCTTGGCCTGGGCAATGCCGGGGATAGGCTCCTTGGGCACTACCAAGATGTGGACAGGGGCTTGAGGGGCAATGTCTTTGAAGGCGATGGCCCGCTCATCTTCGTAGACAATCTGGGCCGGGATCTCCCTGCGAATGATCTTGCTGAAGACGGTGTCGCTCATAGGTAGTCACCAACCAATCCTGCCCTTAGCCTACCCGCTTTATGATTGGTTGAGCAGCCACTCAAACTCCCGCTGTAGGGATTGGATGTGCCCTACCCGTGAGACCAACAGGGCATCTTCCCCGGCGTCCCGCAAGCGAGACCGCCACAAACTCACCAAATCGGGGTTGCTGCACCAAAAGCGGATCACCGCTTCGACCAATTGATCCCAGTCCCAGCCCCGCCGCGCCGGCAGCTCTTCCAAAGACTGCAACAGCGCATCCAGGGTGCAAGGGCGGGTGCCTAAGTACTCTACCCCACAAGGCCGCTTTGCCAGCTCCTGCTGCTGATAGAAGAACTCAAGGGCAGGCGCAACGCCGATGATCTCAAAGGTATAAACCATTGGATCCAGCTCTACGGAGGCGAAAATGCAAAAAGAGGTCGACCAAGCTCTTGACCGATTCACGCTGGGATCCCTTCCCAACCCTCATCGGCCTGAACCTGAAGGTTAATAGATGATAGGCACTGATTATACTCAACTTGGGCCAATTGCCAAGGCTAAAAGCAGGCGGGCAGAACTCTTTTTCCGCCAGCCACTCCCTGGGGAGGGGATGCTTCGGCACCCAAGCGGGGAGCCTTGCCTGATGAGCGCTCTGGTGAACAATCCTGCGCAGATAAGGGAGAAAACTGCTAGCAAACCAAAGTAAGGAATGCTAGCACTCGTCGAGATTTTTTGCGAGTTTAACAGTCGGCACCCGCCTCTCCTACAGACATCAGAGAGACAGTGGTTTCAAGAGGGCGAAAGCCTAGAAACAACCGGTGCAATGAAAGTCTCCGGCCTAGGCTGGTATTGCATTTTGGACGCTTGGCGGCGCAGGAGAAGGAGGGGTAGGAAGATGAAACTCAAGGCGCGGCCGGCCTACCCCGTAGGTGAGGGTGTAGCTCCAGCTCAGGCAGCGCAACCACAGCCGGGGGTAGCGGGGCTCCAGCCAGGGCTGTAGGCGCCGCAACAGCTTGGGGAACCAACTTCCCAGGAGGGCCGAGAGGAAGGCCAGGCCAGTGTAGCTAAAGTAGGTGGGCAGCCAGCGGGCAAAGCCTTCTGCCCCCACTGCCTCCCAGATCCACCCTAGCAGCCGTGGGTTCTGCAGAGCGGCTTTGACGGCCATGCGGTTAAAGGCCAGCCAACCGGCTCGGTCTTTGATAAAGTCGTCCACCACCTGCGGCGGCTCGGTGGTGAGGATGCCGAAAAAGCTGTTGAGGATAGCGTTAATGCGCTCGGGCGGCAGCACTTTACCAGTGGGCACCATCATGCCGCAGGAAAACAACCAGGTCACCGCTGAGTTACCTTGGTAGGCGCGAATCTGGGCTAGGTCGGCGGCTTTTAGCAGGTCATGGCGCAAGGCTGTATCCAGCAACTCGCACAGGCGGGGGCAGTTGCGCACCAGGGATCCAAACCCCGTAAAGCTCAGGGGTGATTGCAGGGCTGCCGCATCCCCAATCAAGAGGACACGATCGAAGGGCTCCTTGGGAGCTGGCTGCCGGCCAAAGCGCCCGGGGATATAGCCAAAGGTGGCCTTTTTCCACTGCAGACGCTCCGGGTCACAGCGGCGGTACTCGGGCAGGATGGTAAAAAAGTCTTCGTACAACTCCAAGAGGGATCCCGGGTTTTCTGGGTGTACCTGGTGGTAGTGGAACAGGTAGAAGGTGAGATCCTCCCCTGGCCCAGGGAATAGTTCCCAGATAAGTTGCCGACCGCGGCTGATGTCCCCGTGGCTGGCGAGGATGTCGCCAAATTGGGGATCCCAAACCCCTGGCTCAAACCCCCCTGCAATGGTGGCCCCCACCGTTGGGCAGACGCTGTCAAAGGCGCGGCGGCCGTAGAGCTGCTGGGCAATGGGGGAGGCTGTCCCCATGGCATCCACCAACAGGCGGGCTCCCAGAGAGAACGCTTCTTGAGTGGTTAAGTCCTTAACCACCACCGTGACGCCCTGCTCCTCGATGTAGGCCCGCTGAAACTCGCTGCGCTCATAGATGGCGCCGCCACAGGAGCTTAGGATCTGGCCACAGAGCTGCAGGAGCTTTTCGGCATCGATGGCCAGATTGAGCACCGTCGGCGTGTGCAAGACGGGGGCGCGCACGGGGCTGTTGCCATCAAAAAACTTGCTAAACCCATCGGTGTATTCCCGTAGGATCAGGCTCTCCATCTGCTCAGGGCTGAGGAGGCCAAACTCCACCAGCGTCTGCAGCTCCCGCCGCGAGATGTTCCACTCCCGATTCATGCGGCCAAAGGGGAGCCGTTCCACCAAGGCTACACGATAGCCCAGGCGGGCCATGGCCGCGCCGTAGATGGCCCCCAGCGCTCCGCCCACGATCACCAAGTCCCACGCTTGAGGGGCGGGCTCTGGGGTGGGCCGGCGAAACAGCACCGGCTGCCGCTGAGGATGGGGGGATTGCACTTCTTCCCGCCAGCGCTTCTCCCACCAGTAAACCCGCTGCAGGTCGAACTCGCCGTTGGGAATGCGGCGGAAATACTTCACCGTTTGCGGGTAAAAAGGCTCCAGTTGCTCAAAGATGGATCCCTGGCTGGGATCGACCTCTGGCAACTGCGGGTAGCGGTGGGGAAATTGGCTTTGGATGGCCCTCTCCACTTCCTTTAGCCAGCGATCCTGCCGGGGGAAAGGCCGCTCTGACCACTGAAAGATCTTGAGATAGGTGGTGTTCAGCCCCGACCAGAGGAAAACGGCCAGCTTGGCTCCGGATCCCTCTAGGCGCAGACCGCTGGGGGTAAGCACCTTTTGGCTGCCCGTAGGCAGAGGCAGGTGCTCCTGCAGCCAGCGCAGCACTTGAGCAGTATCTGGGCAAGGGATCTCGCGGTAGTAGAGGGGCTTGAGCACAGCGCCAAGACAAAAAAAGCCAATTTTTACCCATTGTGACACGACGGGATCCCTGAAAGGGCGGTTGTCTCAACCATCCGCCCCCAGAGAGGTCAGTAGCGCTCAGGAAGGGAAAGTGGCAAGTCGAGCCGCCTGCCGGGAATCCGACTCCAGGGCTTGAAGCTGAGCCTGGCGGGTTTCCCAACGGGATAGCTTGGTGGCCCTGTACTTGAGTGCCGGGCGGAAAAGCCCGTAAGCTCATGCAGCTTGCATAGCTACAGGGCAAAAGCCAGCTTCTTGGAGGCAAACGAGCTGCCCGGTGCCAGTGAAAAAACCGACCGGTGGCCAGCCTCTGCGCGGGTCTTACGCGAGAAAGAGGCGCTTCCAGCCCAACTTGCTAAAGAAAGTTAAGCAGAACCTTGGGGCTTTGCCTCAGGAACTGGGGAGGGAAGGTTTGACAACGCCTTTACGCGTCGGTTTGTGGACTGCGAGTTGGCGGGAGTGCTAACGCTTGCTTCCTTCGAGCCGAGAAGATTTGGGGATTCCCTCTACGAAGCCGCAAAACATTGCTTCATTTCCTGCAGCACCTGGGCATCCTGGGAGGCAGTTCTAGCGCCTGCTTGGGCAGCCCAGCACTTGAGACTTTCGATCTGGTCGCGGGCAATGGAGGCCAGGGGCACGGTTTCGCGGATGGCCTGTAGGATGTCTTCCTGGGTGAAGTCACGCCGAGCGCCGCTGCCGCTGCCCCCAAAGGCGTTGTACATAGCATCTACAATGGCCTGCTCAATCTCAGCGCCACTGAAGTTCTGGGCAGCCGCTGCCAAGGCATCCAGGTCAAACTCCCGCAGCCGGCTGGGGCGTAGCCGCTGCAGGTGTACCCGGAAGATCTCCTTGCGCTCGGCGTGGGTGGGCAGGTTGAGGAAAAAGATCTCGTCAAAGCGGCCCTTGCGCAACAGCTCCGGCGGCAAGAGGGGCACGTTGTTGGCCGTGGCCACGATGAAGACCGGGCTGGTTTTCTCCTGCATCCAGGTAATCAGGCTGCCAAACACCCGGCGGCTGGTGCCCGAATCGCCGTCGGCGCCGCTGGTGATGTTGCCAAAGGCCTTGTCAATTTCGTCAATCCAGAGCACACAGGGGGCCATGGCCTCCGCCAGTTGGATCATCTGGCGCACGCGGCTTTCCGATTCCCCCACAATGCCAGCAAACAGCCGCCCAACATCCAGCCGCAACAGTGGCAGCCGCCACTCATTGGCAATGGTCTTGGCGGAGAGGGATTTGCCGGTGCCCTGGATCCCCACCAGCAGCACCCCCTTGGGGTTGGGCAGGCCGTAGCGCCGCGCCTCTTCGGTAAAGGCTTCCTGGCGCACCCGCACCCAAGCTTTGAGGTTGTCCAGCCCGCCCACGCTTTTTAGGGTCTCGCGGGCGGTGAAAAACTCCAGGATGCCGGTCTGGCGGATGGCCTGCTTTTTCTCCTCCAACACCAGGTCAATGTCGGCCTCGTTCACCTCCTGCTTGGCGGCCAAGGCGCGGGCCAAAACGCGGCGGATGCGCTCCCGGCTCAGCCCCTGACAGGCCTTGACCAGTTGCTCACGACCTAGAGGGCTGAGCTTTAGCTTTTCCGGGGCCACGTAGAGCTGGATGAGGCGGTTGATCTCCTCGCTGTTGGGCAGGGGAATATCGACAACAGTGATCTCCTCGGCTAAGTCGCTGGGCACTTCCAGGGTGTGGCTGAGCAGGATCAGCGTCTTGCGGGTGCGCTTGAGCTCGCGGCTGAGGTTCTTCAGCTCCCGCAGGATGGGGGCGTTTTTGTCACTGCTGGCATTGCGCAGCACAAAGTGCAGATCCCGCAGCACAAACAGGGTGTCTTCCTGGGGGGCCGAGCGCCACACCCGCCCTAGGGCGGCCATGATGGAGCCGCGGTCTTCGCCAGTATCCTGCCAGCCCCGCACCAAATCCCAAAACAGCAGCCGCCGCGGCGGATTGGTTCTCTTGGCTACTTGCACGAGCACGGCGTCCGCCGGCTCCTCTTCGGGGGAAACCAGGTAGATCAGGGGGTAGCGGGCCCGGATCATCAGATCCAGCTCCTGGATCAGCTCCCCTTGCACCTCAGTGGCAATCCCAGTCAAGCCGGGATCCCCACTGCTTTCCCTTTGCCGAGTGAGCTCAGTGAGATCTTTTGCGGCTTCTGCCATCGGGAGTTAGAAAGGTCTTGAGAGGATTCGGGGTCTATACTTCAGGATAGAGCAGGGATCCCTTGCAGCTCCGCCAACATGGCGCGGGCAGTCTGGGTGGGATCCGCCGCTTCCATCAGGGCCCGCACCACAGCTACGCGGCTGGCGCCAGCCTGGCGCACCTCCGGCAGGTTGTGGAGATCAATGCCGCCGATGGCAAACCAGGGCAGATGGGCCTTCTCAGCGGCTAGGCGCACGTACTCCAGACCAGCAGGGGGTTTTTCTGCTTTGGTGGGAGTGGCATAGACAGGGCCGACGCCGATGTAGTCCACGCCGCTACTGAGGGCTTGGGCCAGCTCCTCAGCGTTGGTGGTGGAGAGGCCAATTAGGCGCTGGGATCCCAGCAGATGCCGGGCTTGGGCAACCGGCAGATCTGTCTGGCCTAGGTGCACGCCGTCCGCCTGGCTGACCAAAGCCAAGTCCACCCGGTCGTTAACAATCATCAACGCCTGATAGCGGTCGCACAGCTGCCGCAGCTGTTTGAGATCCCAGAGCATCTCCCTATCGGGGAGGTTCTTGCGGCGGTACTGTACCAAGGTTACCCCCCCCCGCAGCGCCTTCTCCACCACCTCCAGCCAGTTGGGCACCGGGCTAGTGACTAGGTAGAGGCGAGCTGCCAAAAGCCGCCGGCGCAGGGATCTGCCCAGCAGCTCACTTTCAAGAACGTAGAGGTGGTAGCGCATGTCTTTGGCCAGCTTGGCTAACCCAGGGGCCACCCACTGGTGGGATTCAGCCAGCTTGCCGTATTCTTCCAGCACCCGCAGCGCCTCCTGGACGCGGCTGCAATTGGCCTGCAACAGGTGACTGAGATCCCGCCGCTCCTCTTCCTGGGGATGGGAGATCTGGGTGCCCGGGTCGGCAGAGGTGTCGCGGGCCAACCGCAGCGGGTCGCTGTGCCAACGAGCTAGGGCCTGGCGCATCGCCTTGCATTCGCCAGCCAGCTCGCCGTTTTCTAGGCCAAAGCGAAACCACTCCTCCAGGACCCGCAGCCCTTCGCGAGCACGGTCAAGGTTGGCATCGAGAATCCGGGCAATGGCCTGGGGTTTCATAGGTACATAGGTGGAAGTAAAGGGGATCCCTATCCCCAACTCTGATGGAGGGGTCTCCCTCCTGCCTACCCTAGGGGGCAGACGGAGTCCGTTGCCAGAGGGCGTTGAGGAAAGCCTGCTGCGGCGTGTGGCCCCAGCCAAACTCGCGGGGGCCAGTCCCTTCCGGCAGGTAGGCCCAAGCGTAGCAGCTGCAGGCAGGGAAGTAGCGGATCTCCCACCAGGGCTGACCGGCTGGCACATCCTTTACCGCCCGCCAGAACGGCCCTCGCTGGCGCAAAAGACGTGTTTCGACAAAGTAAGGGCCTTCCAGCTGTAGGGTCTCCACTGCAGCGATCAACTCAGCTCGTTGGCGGTCGTTCCGGAGCATTCCCTAGCTTCCCCCCTTGGGTTGGCTCTATTTTAATTGAGGGGATCTGATCGACGCCATGGGATCCCCTGCCCTGGCGAGGTTTGGAGTTGCCACCAAGCTGTAGGAATGCCCTTGAATCCACCAATGCCGGCGCGGGTGCTGTGCCTAAGCAATGGCCACGGAGAAGACGAGGTGGCTAGCCGCATTGCCTCAGCCCTCACCCAACTGGGGATCTCAGTGCAGGCCCTGCCAATTGTAGGGGAAGGTGTGGCGTATCGACGGCAAGAGATCCCACTGCTGCCCCTAACTCGGGTAATGCCTTCGGGGGGGTTTATCTACCAGGATTGGCGGCAGTTGTGGCGAGATCTGCGCGCTGGCCTGTTGGGCCTGACAGGAAAGCAACTGGCCCTGGTGCGCCGCCTAGCCCCTCAGGTGGAGCTGGTGCTAGCCGTGGGAGACATTGTGCCCCTGGCCATGGCGTGGTGGAGCGGGATCCCCTACGTCTTTGTGGGCACGGCCAAGTCGGACTACTACTGGCGGGACGAACGGGGGCCCTACCACCGCTCTTGGCTGGGACAGCCGGTTTCCGATTACTTGCCCTGGGAGCGCTGGCTGATGGCCCACCGGCGCTGCCTAGGTTCTTTTTTACGGGATGAGCTGACGGCAACCGCCCTGCAGCAACGGGGCCTGAGAGCCTTCTACCTGGGCAACCCCATGATGGATGGTCTGGAGCCGCGGGGAGAATTACCTTTAGATCCCGACCGGCCTGCGGTGCTGCTGCTGCCGGGATCCCGCCCTCCGGAAGCCTACCGTAACTGGGCCTTGATGATGCAGGTGGTCGAGCAACTGCCGCTGGAGATCCAAGTTTATGCAGCCCTCAGCCCCACCCTGGAGCGGGCGCCTCTTCAGGAGAAGATTCCGCCCCGGCGCCGCGACTTGCTGCTGGTGTGGGGGGATTTCGGCACCTGTGCCCACCGAGCTACGGCGGTGTTGGCCATGGCGGGGACAGCCACGGAACAATGCGTCGGTCTAGGGAAACCGGTGGTGACGCTGCCGGGGGAGGGGCCGCAATTTACTCCCCGCTTTGCCGAAGCCCAAAGTCGCCTTCTGGGATCCGCCGTTCACCTCACTTCGCCGCAGCAGGCCCCTGGCGTGCTCTGCCAAATTCTGGACCGCCTGGCCAAGGATCCCACTTACGCCGCCCAGCTGCGGGCCCACGGTCAACGGCGCATTGGCTCCCCAGGCGCTGCCCAGCGCATTGCCGCCCACATCAAGGTCCTGCTTGCCGGTCCCAGCGGCTAACCTGTTT
>NZ_JANSIV010000165.1:0-1912 GCF_047502705.1 Synechococcus sp. H70.1 | reverse complement strand
CGCATTGCCGCCCACATCAAGGTCCTGCTTGCCGGTCCCAGCGGCTAACCTGTTTTTTGCCTACGCTGGAAAATGGGGATCCTCTTCTTGCAGGAGCTAGGTAGGGCGCGTTTTGGAGTAGCTAAACCATGACCTGGGATCTGGGGCGGTTTTGGAACACCCTCACCTACTACGAGGTGCTCCCCTTTGCTAACTTCTGGCGCTGGCTGCAGAATGGCTTTCCAAGCCCAGCCGCTTACTTTATGCCTCCTTCTCTAACGCCCGCTACTTCCCTTCCCTTGCTGCTTTTGGGCAATGGCCTGCCTGAGGGTTTGGCAGAGGCGCTGCGCCAGCAAGGGGCAGAAGTCCAGGAGAGAGGGGATGAGGTGACAGCCAGGGTCATCCTCGGTCTGGAGAACCGGGAGAAAGCTAAGGCCTACCTAGAGCGCCTGCGCCGCAGCGGCCAAACAGAACAGCTGCTCTTTGACTTCCGCCAGCCCGATCCCCAGCTGAACCAGTTCTGGGGCATCCTCGACGATGTGGTGATGGGCGGGGTGAGTCAAAGCCAACTGCTCTGGGGGGAGGGTGAGCTGCTGTTTACAGGCCAGGTTTCCACGGCCAACTTCGGCGGCTTTGTTTCCACGCGCACCCGCAATTGGCAGCCGCCTCTGGATGCGTCGGAGTTTGCCGGGCTGGAGCTGCGGCTACGGGGCGATGGACAGCGCTACAAGGTTCTACTGCGGGATCAAGGGGGCTGGGACAGCCCGGCCTACGGCTACGCCTTCGACACCACTCCAGGGGAGGAGCAGACCGTCCAGGTTCCTTTTGCCGAGATGGTGCCCACCTTTCGCGCCCGCCGGGTTGCCGCTCCCCCTTTGAATACCCGCCAGATCTATTCGCTGCAACTGATGCTGAGCAAATTTGAAGCGGACGGCAGTCCCAACCGCCGTTTTCGGCCTGGGCCGTTTCGGCTGGGCGTGCGTTGGATCGGGCTCTATCGCCAGGAGCCGCTGCCGCAACTGATTGGGGTGGCGCGGGGATCCCTAACTCCCGATTGGGTGGCGGCCCTGCAGGAGAGCTCCAGCCGTTGGTGTGGGGTGGAGATGCCCGCCGAGATCGAGGGATCCACCTTAGCCGCTCACCTACTGCGCCTTTTGCGCTCGCCCGCCAGTGTGGGCCGGGTGGTGCCGCTGGAAGCCTTCCATGGCTAGGCTTCTTGGCGGCCTCCAGGGATCCCTAGGAATGGGGCTTTTGGCCCTCCTGTGGCTGGGGGCGGGCCAAGGGATCCCTTACCTGTTTGACTGGGACGAGCTCATTTACGCCAGCTTGGCGCGGCAGATGCTATCCAGCGGCGATCCCCTGGCTTTGCAGATCAACGGCGAGCCCTTCTACGAGAAGCCGCCTCTGTTTTTCTGGCTGCAGGCGTTGGCAATGGCGGCCCTGGGGGTCAACGAAGGGGCAGCGCGGCTACCCAATGCGTTTGCCGGCGGCATCACGGTGGCCCTCTTGGGGGCGTGGGGAGCGCGGCTGCGCGGGGTGGGGTTTGGCTGCCTCTGGGGGATCCTGCTCCTGACGGGCTACCTGCCTTTGTTTTTCTACAAAACCGGCCTCATCGACCCGCTGTTGAATTTGTGCATGGGCGTGGGGCTGGGATCCCTTTGGGCTGCTGACGAGGCCCGTCGCTCCGGCCGCTCCGGGCAGGGGTGGAACGCCCTGGGCGCGCTGGCCTTGGGCCTAGCGGTGTTGGCCAAAGGACCCGTGGGGCTGGTGTTGCCGCTGGGCATCTGGGCCCTCTACAAGCTCTGGCAGGGGGATCCGCCAGGGCGGTGGGGGGAGATGGTGGCCTTCCTTGGTTTGGGGGGGCGTATGCTTGTGGCTGGGCTCTGCGGGTATTACCATACGCACGCTGCGGCCGCAGCGTACGGGTTAGAGA
>NZ_JANSIV010000164.1:0-2526 GCF_047502705.1 Synechococcus sp. H70.1 | reverse complement strand
CGATACCAAAGACAAGGGGTAGTTCCTACCCAAGTTGGGCTTTGCCTCAAGGAACTGGGTAGAGGCGGTTTGACAACGCCTTTACGAGTCCGTCTGGGGACTGCATAGGAATCCCCCAACTTTAGTCAGTAGGAGGGTCAAGGCTGCTTTCCAGCTTAATCTTGCAGCAGCTCCCGCAGCCAACCAGCACTTGCAGGGCTGCCTTCAACATCTCCTGGCCCCTCTCCAAGGGCATACAGGGATCGCTGGCGAAAGACTCTAGACCCAGTAGACAAAGGGGTGCGCAGCTTGTGCTCAGCGATCTGCTCTGACTTGGCCTGATCCAAAGCCTGCAGCAGCCTGCAGCCGGCAATTCAGCTCTTCCAGGTGCCGGTAGGCTTCTGCCTGTAAGAGGGCCACCCCCACTTGATTGGCAATGCTGCTCATTCTCGGGTCTTTGCTGGCCGTGGCTGCAGCTGCCCTGCTGCGGGCCTATGGCCTGCCCTTAGTCTGGTCTAACCTGACGCTGGAGCATTTCCGCCTCGTCCTTTTCGCTCTGGAGCGGGCCCGCCGCGCCACGCTGCACAGTTTGGGCTTGGCAGGAGGGAGCGGCACTGCTCTGCAGCGGGATGGCGACATTGACTCGGCTGAAAGTACGGCTGCTGGCCCTGCTCAGCTTTGTCGTGGACTTGCCCTATGCCCTGCCGGGCCTGATTTTTGCGTTGTCCCTCGTTTTGGTGTGGCTGCCCCCGCCCCTGCCGGGGCTGAGCCTCTATGGCACCCTAGGGCTGATCCTGATGGCCTATCTGGGGCGGTTCTTGGCCCTGGCGCTACAGCCGCTGCAAACTGCTTGGCGCAGCCTGGACACCAGCCTAGAGGAGGCAGCCAGCCTGGATGGGGCATCTCTGCTGCAAACCTTCCGTCACATTCTGCTGCCCCTACTGGCACCGGCCTTGACGGCGGCGGTGTTGCTGGTGTCTTTGCAATCTTTTGCCGAGCTGGCCCTCTCTGCTCTCTTGGTAACCTCCCGCTCGGAAACCTTTGGGTGGCTCATCTTTGGCTTACAACAAGGGGGCTACACCCACCAGGCAGCAGCCCTGAGCACCCTGCTGGTCTTCGTTCTCTTTGCCCTGGCTGCCGGGATCCAGGCGCTGCAGCGGCACCTCGGGCAGCCTGATCCCTCCGGGTCTTTCACGGATTAGGGCTGACTATGGCGGCGTGGCGGATGGATTGCCCCTTGAAGGTATTGCCCTCTACTGTTTTCACCCAGCCTTGCGCTGGCACAAATTAGCATTGCACGTCCCCCTCAGGGCCACCAAGCAGATCCCCTTCGACATTGAAGACACGGGTTTCCCGCTGCCAGCCTCCTGGCCCGGTCGGCGTGCCGCTCGACTCGGTAGAGTAGGGTTGGCTGCGAGAGTTGCTGAATTGGCCGCTGCCTTGCCACCCTTGTCCCGCTTGGCCTTCGAGCAGGCCCAAACTGCTGCCCACTGTCTGGCCCTCGGCGTTCTGCACTGTAGTGCTGCCCTGCCGTTGCCAACCCTCACTTGTGCGAGTCGTGGTGTGCCGATGGTTCAGGTTCCAGGTCTGGCCTTGTTGGGTGGTCACTTGGCCGGAATAGTCCCCTTCCACCCCTTGACCGGGAAGGAATTGCCGGGATCCCTCCACTACCCGCTCTGCCGCTTGGCCCGCTGCGGGTGTAGGTGCCGGAGTGGGCACGTTGACGGGGGCGAGCCTGCGCAAAGGGAGCAAGCGCCATTAGTAAAGCAGTAACCAATAACAGGCAAAAGCTTGCATTTTTCATCATTTTCATGTTCGAGACCCCTTGAGAAGTTGCCAATCCTGGGCTGGGCGCTCATTTCATCTGACTCTGACTGCGGCCTGAGGGTTCACTTTCTGAGGGGATCCCGGCTAGATTTAACCCGCTCTTAATGTCGGTGCAGTATTCTCGGAGGTGCCTTTAGTGAATACAACTGCATTTTTCTATGAAAACCCGTCGTACTTTCCTGGCTTTCATCGCTGGCTTGGTGGCTACTGCCGGCGCTGCCTTCCTAGCTGCCGACAGCTTTGCCCAGTCTCCTGCCAACGTCAAAGTTTGGATTGCCTTTACCGATAACCGTCTCGATTGGGCCCGCGCGAAAGCGGCAGAGTTTAACAAGCAATTTCCTCAGTACAATGTAACCGTTGAGGGCTACGGCAACTACGAAGAAATTCAACAGGCTACCGACCTCGCTATTCAACAAAATGCCGCTCCGGCGGTGGTGCAGTGGTTTGAGGTGGGCACCCAACGGGCACGGGATTTCGGCTACTTCAAGTCCATCGCCGAGGCGCTGGGCAACCGCACCGAGGTGAACGGGATCCCGGTGAACTTCGACGATTTCATCGAGCCGGTGGTGAGCTACTACACCCTGGATGGCAAGTTCACCTCCATGCCTTGGAACAGCTCCAGCCCCATCCTCTACTCCAACACCGCCATTTTGAAGAAAGCTGGGATCGAGAAGCCACCGGCCACCTGGCAGGAGCTGGAAGCCGCCTGCGAGAAGATCA
>NZ_JANSIV010000163.1:0-2528 GCF_047502705.1 Synechococcus sp. H70.1 | reverse complement strand
GGATCGGAGCCGGCCAATTGCTGCCCACCCAGAACAGGATCAAAGGTTTCCGCCATCCCTAACCTCAAGTTAACCTTCCAACTACCTGCTGCTGCATAAGCCATAGGCCCGGTCAGTTTTGGCAATTACTTCAGCTCGGTAAGCTTCCAGCCCCCAAATCGACCACCAAAATCAGGGATCCCGTAGCCCAAAGCAGCCGCTGTCTGCTGGATCCCTGGGGAGCTGAACACCTTTGGTTTTGGTAGGGCTGCTACATCCCGCCAGAAGACCAGGACTGAGAACTTAGGAGGGGGAGGAGGGGAAAAACGAAGAGGGGCTGTCGACTTCGATGGGGCCCAGCCCTCTTTTTTGCACCAGCGTTCGCAGCTCCTGCACAAGCTGTTGGTCTTGGGAGGCTGTGCGCGCCCCGGACTCGGCAGCCCATGCTTTTAAGTCCTGAATCTGGTCGCGGGCGATGGCGGCCAGAGGAACGGTTTGGCGAATGGCGCTGAGGATGTCCTCCTGGGTAAACTCGCGGGGTGGATCCTGGTTGAAGGCCATGTGCATGGCATCGTAGATGGCCTGTTCAATTTCTGCCCCGCTGAAATCTTCGCTGGCCATGGCCAGCTCAGGGTAGGAGAAATCCCGCACGCGGTTGGGCCGCAGCCGCTGGATGTGGACTTGGAAGATTTCCTCCCGCTCCCGCTGGTTGGGCAAATTGACAAAGAAAATCTCATCAAACCGGCCTTTGCGCAGCAACTCAGCCGGCAAGATGCGGACATTATTGGCGGTGGCAACAATAAAAACGGGTTTGGTTTTTTCCTGCATCCAGGTAATTAGGCTGCCGAAGACCCGCTTGCTGGTGCCCGAATCTCCTGAAAACTCGCTGTTGACGCCGCCAAAGGCCTTATCCAACTCATCAATCCACAAAACACAGGGGGCCATAGCTTCGGCAATTTGGATCATCTGGCGCACGCGGCTTTCACTTTCGCCGACGATCCCGCCGAAGAGTCGCCCCACATCCAGCCGGAGCAAGGGCATGCGCCACTCGCGGGCTATGGTTTTGGCACAGAGGGACTTGCCGGTGCCCTGGATCCCGGCCAGCAAAATGCCCTTGGGGCTGGGCAAGCCATAGTCGCGGGCCTGGGCACTAAAGCTGTTGCGGCGCTGGCGAATCCAGGCTTTGAGGTTTTCCAGGCCGCCGACATTTTGCAGGGTCTCGGAGGGGTTGTAAAACTCCAGGATTTCCGTCTGGCGGATGTATTGCTTTTTCTCTTCCAGAACCAGGTCGATATCGCCCTCGCTGACCTTGCCTTTGGCGGCTAGGGCGCGGGCCAGGATCCGCTCAATGCGCTGCCGGGTCAGCCCTTGACAGGCTCGAACCAGTTGTTCCCGCGCTGGGCCGCTTAGCTCCAGTTGACGGGCAGGGATCGCGCGGGTAATGATCCGCTCAATTTCGGCGATGCTGGGCAGGGGAAAATCATAGACTACAATTTCCTCGCGCAGCTCGGCAGGGACAACGGCTTCTTGACCCAAGAGGATGATGGACTTGCGGCTGTGGCGGCCCTCTCTGGCCAAGGTTTTTAGGTAGCGGATAACGGGATAGTTATCTGAGCGTTCTGGATTTCTCAGGGTGGGGTTTAGATCCTTGAGAACACAAATAACCGCCTCGTCCTCTTTGATAGCGCCGATGCGGCCCAGAGCAGGCATCAATTGACCTTTGTTTTGGCCGTTATCTGACCAGCCAGAGACGATATCCCAGATTAGGAGTTTGCGCTTGGGTTTGAGAGAATCGGCCAGAACTTGTAGCAGCTCCTCTGCTGGGGCTTCTTCGGGAGTAACCAGGTAGATCAAAGGGTAGCGAGCGCGAACCACCAAGTCCAGCAGCGTGAGAATGTCTTGGTGATTGCTGGCAAAGGCGAGATCTGAGGAACTCATGGATCTAGCTGCTAGCTGTAGGTAGTCTAGCAAAGGGATCCGCCTAGGGATGGACAGTTCCGTCGGGGAGGATGGCCCCACTCAAGTCAGCAAATCGATCCCAGCCGGGACTTAGTTTTGCGCCCGTTAGGTTTGCCCCCCTCAGGTCAGCCCCCCTCAGGTCAGCCTTGCTCAGGTTGGCCTTGCTTAGGTTAGCCCGCCACAGGTCGGCCCTGCTTAGGTTGGTCTCGATCAGGTTGGCTCCGCTCAGGTCGGCCCACCATAGCTTGGACCCGCTCAGATCGGCCTGGCTCAGGTTGGTTTCGATCAGGTTTACCCCGCTCAGGTCGGCCAAGCTCAGGCCGGATCCCCTCAGGTCGACCCTACTCAAGTTGGCCCTGCTCAGACTGGCCCCGCTCAAGTTGGCCCTGCTCAGATTGCCCCCCCTCAGGTCGGCCTCGCTTAGGTTGACCAAGATCAGGTTGGCCCCCCTCAGGTCGGCCCAGCGAAAATCCCGCTCTCCCGCTTTATACCTTGCTCGAACATTTCCAACCTGTCGGAGGGGAAGGTGATGGGCCTTTGCCACCTGCACATGCTGCGGATCCTCCGCTTCCAGCAGCGTCTCCCAAGCC
>NZ_JANSIV010000162.1:0-2586 GCF_047502705.1 Synechococcus sp. H70.1 | reverse complement strand
CGAAGCCTATCTACCTCATCTGGAGTTTCTTCTGGATCAGAAGCTGGACTGGAAAGCTCGCAGCAGCCACCTGATCTAGCCCATGCCAAGCCAGATGGTTTCTGCCCCAGCCACAAGGGAGGATCCCTGTTCGATATCCATCTCTGGATCTGCCGGGATCCCACTCGAGATTGCTAAAGATCTTGCTTTGCCGTGGTCGGCACGCAGCCTGGCTGCGTAAGAATAATATCCCAACTGACGGCTATCTTGAGCCTACGCCTGGATGCTGGGGTAGGCGATTGGTCAGGCCACCAACATCGACAGTGATGGCAGCTCTCGCCACGGCCTATCCCTGCTTCACCTAACGCTCCAATCTATCTTCATCTGAATGCACGGGATCCCCCACCGCGGTGGGGAGGGGTAGCGCCTAATATACAGTACCAGTCTGCCCCAAGTTCTGACTACAGCCTGTTAAAGAATCAAGGGGTACAGTAGCAACACTTAGCAAACCAACTTCGGAAGCAGGATGGATTGATCAGGAGTAAACAAGTCTGCACTATCTGCTCCACGCTATACTTTCCAACTCTGGAAAGCTGCCGAATAAAATGCTTCAACACCGACCACATCATCTCAATAGGATTCAATTCCGGTGAATACACAGGCAGGTATAGGATTTGCGCTCCTGTCCCCCTAATCAATTCCTCAACTTCCCGACTCTTATCGATATTTAAGTTGTCCATCATCACAACCTTCCTCGCCTCTAGCTTCAGACATAACTCGCTTCTCAAAAACTCTAAAAAATCCCCTTTCCTCATCCCACCCTTAATGAGGCAATAGCCAACTAACCCTCTCAAGGAAATAGCTCCAATAACAGTATGCTTTTCCCCTTATATCTCTCACGATAATGATAGGCTCTTTGACCGCGTAAACTCCGAGCTACTCCCCGTTCCATTCCCTCCCACACCCCTGTCTGGTCAAGGGTAATCAAATCTTCTGCTGGAATATCTCTGACTTCTTGACTATAAGCTAGCCGTTCTCTGTGCACCTCCTCTTCTTGCACTCTCCCACTGCGGTAAGTCTTTTGTTAGAGTCATTCCTTGCTTTTTCAAGCAATTGTGTATCGTGACGGTACTCGTGTCAATTGCTAAGCATTCCCGCAACAGTTCTTGATACCGCCACAGGTAGAAGTTTGGGTGTTCTGCCATAATTGCCATCACTTCCTGTCAATGTTGTTCCAAAATACCCACTTGCTTCGTACCTACTTTACTTGGGGGTTAAATCCTGAGTTTGTTGGTACTGTCGCACCCAGCGGTGTACTGTTCTTTTGGTTACCATGAACCGTTCGGATACCTGGCAGATGGAGATCTGACCTGCCTGATAAGCTGTTACAACTCTCTGCCGTAAATCCAAAGAATGGGTTGGCATCCCCTTCTCTCCTTCCTTTTGAAACTGTACCCTGGTCTAAATTAACAGGCTGTACTTAGAACCCTAGCAAAACAGAAAGCTCTCAGGAAAAGCAATCGCCTCTCCCGGAGCTTAAACCGTGTTAGGTTAGAGCTTAAATCTAGGCCTTGCCCGGCTCATAAAAGATGCTGGGCACGGGTTGGGAGAACCTTGAGACATCGATCTCCGGTTTGCGCGGCCCATAGTCCATCTTCAGATCAGGAGGCTGAAAGAAATTCTCTACCTTTGCGGGCTCATAGAAGATCCATCTTCTAGGGGTGTAATTGACCTGATAAAGAGTTTTTCGGATACCGTTTACTAGGGATGACGACCCTGAGCCAAACCCTTGCTGCGGTTGATACAAATAGACATTCTCCAACGATACTGAGAGGGGCTCAGGATCGGCGAAGGGAGGCTCATAGCAAAGCGCAGGATTTGGCTGAGGTTGACACTGAAATTGAACCTGATACACAGCTTCAGAAGTCATTTCCTGCCGGGCCTGCTGCCAGGACTGTAGTACCTTGCCAATATCAAAGCCCATAGCCCGCTGAAAATGCCACAGGGATCCCTGGAGGAAGAAGAAGGCCAAGTAGAAGTGAGCGTTGGCCAGCCAGACCCTTGAGGAGTAGTTCCAGGCCCCCGCTTGGTTGGGATCGAAGTAGTAGGGGGTGAGGGCCGACTTTAGCTGCAGAGTTGGCCCATAAAACTCCACCGGATAGGCCAGTGAGTTAAACCCACAATAGTAAGAGGCTGTAAATCCGGCTAAGGCAACACCAAACAGAGAGTAGGAGAGGATCCCGTCTGCTGAAAAGAGAAAGCGAGCTTTAACCCACTCAAAGGGTGGAACCAGGATGTGCCACACCCCTCCCAGCAAGAGAAGAGCTGCCACATAAATGTGGCCTCCCACCAAGTCTTCCAAATTATCGACATCGAACAGATGGGTGCGGTAGTTCCAAAGAGTGGCAAAATCCAAAGTTGGGGACCTGACCAGGCGCACCTGAGCAGTGGTGGCGTCGTACAGCCCTCCAAGCAGCATCGCCTTGGCCACCAGCAGCAGGGATCCCAGGCCCAAGATGAGTAGGTGGTGCCCCAAAATTATCCCCAGTGTTTTGGCATCATCCCAGGCAAAGTGAAACTTGGCAGCCTTGCCGAACTCCATATCTA
>NZ_JANSIV010000161.1:5474-17104 GCF_047502705.1 Synechococcus sp. H70.1 | reverse complement strand
CCCCCGGCTGAGATCAGCCCCTTTTCTCCCCCAATCCTGCCCACCCTGCCCCCACTTCAGGCCAGTTCCCCCCTGGCAAGCCCAACACCTCCTGCAGAGCCAGGGGAAAATCGCGGGAGCTCCGCGGACCTGGAAGCAGAGCTACGGGAAGTTCGTCAGCAGGTGATCCAGCTTTTGGTTCGAATTGAAGAGTTGGAGGCACAACTGCAGCAGCTGTCTTCCCTAAGAGCTGCTCCTGTGCTGCAGCAGGAGTCTTCTACTGCTGCTGAGGTTACCCCCGGGGAAGCAGAGGTCCCCCTTCCTACCACTTTTCAGGTGGGAACCCGCACCATTAGCTTGCCAGGGGATCTGCTCTTTGATTTTGACAAGGCTGAGATTCGGCCGGAGGCGGCTTCTCTGCTGGCGGAAGTGGCCAAATTGCTCCAGGAAATGCCCGGTGCCCGCGTCCAAGTCAACGGCCACACCGACAACATTGGCTCCTTGAACTACAACCTCGATCTTTCCCTGCGCCGCGCCAACGCTGTCAAGGACTATTTGATGAACCTACTGCCGAAAGACCACCCCGTTCGTTGGACAACCTCTGGCTTTGGCCCCACCTTGCCTGTGGCCGACAACAACACGGAGGTTGGGCGCCAGCGGAACCGCCGCGTAGAGCTGGTGATTGCCCCCTAGCAGCAGATCCCTCAAAAGGGGTGGAAGACACCCCCACGAAGGTAGGGTAGGAGGGTCTTGGTTAATCGGGTACAATCCCAGGGTAAGACATCCCCTGCCCACTGGTGGAGGGACTACAAAATCTTCTTCTGCGTCAGTATAGGTGCGTGTCACAATTGCGCTGGGCCATCCCTGCTGAGGGAGAGGCAGGCAATTTCCAGATTTGGAGTGGGGTGCAATTTGAGTGGGGCGGAGATTCAGTCGGAGGAAAAACGGGTCTTTGCGCTGAAGGTTGACACGACTTTGGAGGCCCTAGGTGAAGTTTTGACCTGGTTTGAGTCCTTCCGCAACGCTGGTATTCCAGATCCCATCTGGTTAGAGTGCCAGTTGGCCTTGGCAGAAGGATTTACCAATGCGGTTCGCCATGCCCATCGCGCACTGCCCCCCAGTACGCCCATCGAGATTGAGTTGGTTCTGCTGCCCCAGGGACTAGAGCTGCGCATCTGGGATCAAGGGCAGGAGTTCGACTTGGAGGGCTTTGCCCAAAACCTGGCAGCCAACAGGCCCCCCAACGCCGAATCTGAGGGAGGACGGGGCATTTTGCTGATGAAAGCTCTCTCCACCCACTTGAGCTACACTCGCCAGGCGGATGGCCGCAATTGCCTGCTGATTAGCAGGCGCTTCGACGATCCCGGCTGCACTTCCCAGCAGGCCGTCTAAGCCAATAGGCCAGCACTCAACTGGCGAATGGCCGAGCTGGCCACGTCGCTGTAGCGCAGCTCGCCAGCCAGGATTTGACCCATGCGCCGGGTGGCTCCCGGTCGCTTGACGCCAACTTGGTAGCCTAGGCTAGGAAAGCGGTAGAACAGCGCCGCAATCCGCTTGGCCCAGCGCATCTCAGTGCCCCACTCCTGGTGCACGCGGGCGGAGTAGTTGGCCAGGGCTTGGGGATCCCCTGCCAAGGCTTGGTCGATGGCCTGTGCCGCCAGCATACCGGTGAGGAGGGAGGGGCGGATCCCTTCGGCAGTAAACGGATCCACAACGCAGGCGGCATCTCCCACTAGGAGCGCATTTTGGCTGTGCAGGGGTTGATCCCCGTCCCAAAGGCAGATGGGATGGCCAAAGTGCTTGACCGATTTTAGGTCAATGCCAAAGTTGCAGGCATACTGACTGGCTATTTCCCGCAGGTTTTGTTTCTGGCCACCCCGAAAGGTGCCGGCCCCGATTGAGTAGCCGTCCGCCTTGGGGAAGTTCCAGATGTAACCATTGCTTACGCTGCCGAAGTCAAAGTGAGCAGCGGCAGTTGGCGGCTCTGGGACAGCCACTTCCGCCTCCAGGGCAGCAGCCAGGCGGCACTGGCGACTGCGGAAACCCAGCCACTTTGCCATCAAGCCCTTGGCCCCATCCGCCCCAATCACATAGCGGCCCCAGACCGGCCCGGCAGGCGTCATCACCTGCCAGCGGTCACTCTGCCACTCAAGGCCAGCAGCGGCACATCCCGCCCAGAGGGTGGCCCCTTGCTTCTGCGCCTGCTGGATCAGGTAGGAGTCGAAAACCTCCCGCCGCACCATCCACACCGGCTCTTTTAGATCCAGCTCGACAACCACCGGATCCCCCCCCCGCCAGGTGTAGCGAATTTGGCGAATCTTCAGCGAAATGGCGGGGCTAAAGTCAAAGTCAAACCAGGCTGCCACAGCAGGAGAGACACCGCCGCCACAGGGTTTGTAGCGGGGCAGGGGATCCTTTTCCAGGACCAGCACCGAGCGCCCCCGCTTGGCTAGGTGATAGGCGGCAGCTCCACCGGCAGGGCCAGCACCGACAATGACGCAGTCATACACATAGGACATGGCTCGACCTCCCTCCTGGGAAACGCCGCAGCGGGGAAAGGGGTGTTGCACTGGGATCCCTAGGTGGCTTTAGGCAGTGGGCGGATTTTCTGCCGGGTTGTTACAGCGATACACCTTAGCCCCCACACTGCGCAACTTTTCGTCAATGGCTTCGTAGCCGCGGTCAATGTAGTGGAGCCCGTAGATGGTGGAGCAGCCCTCAGCTGCCAGGCCAGCCAACACCAAGGCCGCCCCTGCCCGCAAATCCGTAGCCACCACCGGTGCTCCTGACAGCGACGGCACGCCCCGGACAATGGCCACCCGGTTCTTCAGCCGAATGTCCGCGCCCATGCGGTTGAGCTCAGGGATGTGGTGCATCCGGTTTTCAAACACTGTCTCCTCGATGGTGCAACTGCCCTCGCTCAAGGCAGCCAAAGCCATGATTGGTGCCTGCACATCGGTGGGAAAACCTGGGTAGGGCAGGGTCTGGATATCGGTTGCCTGGCAAATCCAGCCTGAGGGGAGTTGAGCCGGGGCAATGCGCAGCCGGTTGGAGCCCTCTTCCTCCACCCGCAACCCCATCTCCCGCAGCTTGGCAATCACCGCTCGCAGGTGATCCGGAATCACCGGCCCAACCGTGAGCTCAGAGCGAGTAATGGCTCCGGCAATGAGGTAGGTACTGGCCTCGATGCGGTCAGGAATGACGGTGTACTCTGTGCCATGCAGACGCGGCACCCCCACCACCACAACTGTATTGGTGCCTACACCACGGATGCGAGCTCCCATCGCCTGACAAAAACGGGCCAAGTCTGCTACCTCTGGCTCTTGAGCGGCATTTTCAATCACCGTTTCTCCTTCGGCCAGCGTAGCAGCCATCATCAGGGTTTCGGTAGCACCAACGCTGGGATAGTCGAGGTAGATGCGGGTTCCCACCAGCTTGCGGGCATAGGCGTGGACTACACCGTGCTCAATCTGAACCGTTGCTCCCAACGCCTGCAAACCCCGCACGTGCAGATCCACCGGCCGAGAGCCAATGGCGCAACCGCCCGGCAGGGGCACCCTGGCCACTCCCAGCCGCGCCACCAACGGCCCAATGATAAGGAAACTGGCCCGTAGCTGGCTGACCAATTCATAGGGAGCCTGGCAAGTCTTCAGGGAGCTGGCGTCGAGGTCAAGGATATTGCCGACATGGGACACCTTGACCCCTAGAGCAGTCAGGATCTGCCCCATACGTTCGATGTCTAGCAGGCGTGGCACGTTGTGAATTCGACAAGCAGCAGGGGCCAAAAGGGATCCGGCCATGAGAGCTAAAGCCGAGTTTTTCGATCCCCCAATGGGAATGTGGCCGCTCAGGGGCTGCTTGCCGACAATTTTGAGAACCGGCCCCCTCATCTCTGACGAGGTTGCCACACCCGTTGAGGCCGGCCACAGATTAGGCTCCAAGAACCCCGCTTGGCTAGTACAAGGGGATGCTTCGTTATCTCTCAATCTTCCTCCTCACCCAGAAAAGATAGGCAAGCCCTTCTCAGAGAATACTCTGGGGATCGCAGCAGCGGCTAAACTCGCAGACCCAAACCGGCAGTGAGGAAGGAAGAGAAGTTCCCATAGCCCTTATCCTAGGAGTGGCATTATTAGCTAGGCCACTTCCCCAAATGCGGGCTCTCAGCGCGGGCGGCTGGGTTTAAGCCAACGGGGGAAAGCGGTAGCATGGGTAGTGGTGAGAATCTCTTGCAAGAAAAACAGGAAGGAGATCCCTGATGACTGCAACTCACGTTTCTGCCGAAGAACTGTTTCGGGCTGCCTATGAAAATCGCTACACCTGGGATCCCGAGTTTCCAGGCTATAGCGCGGAGGTTACCTACTGGGATGGGAAGCGCACTTTTGTGGGGCAGGTGCGGGTGGGGGCAGACTTGAAAGCCACGGTGACGGGTGTGGAAGATGAAGAGGCCCGGAAAGCCATCCAAGAGCAAATGTGGGAGATTGCTGTCCACCGGGTGCGCCGCAGCTTTGCTGAAGCCCACGGTCAAAACACGTTTCGCTACGGCCAAATCCTGCCGGATGGCTCAGTGGAGATCCTGGTGGGAGGTAAAGCTGAAGGGGATCGCTACCACGTGCGCGACAACCAAATTACCATGGTACACCGGCATATTCACGGCGTGGTGGTTACCATTCACACCTTCAGCAGCCATGACACCGGCGAAGGCTACCTCTCCCACCGCTATGACTCTGTCTACCACGACGCTAAGACCGGTGAGCAAAAGGGTGGGCGCAGCCAATTTGAAGATCTCTACACCAAAGTAGGCAAGTACTACCTCCTCTCGGAGCGGCGCATTCAAACAGAGACGGAAGCTGGCGTTGTCGAGAAGCGCTTTAGCTTCAGTAACTTTGCGTTGCTGGATGCCGGCGCCTGACTGGCCAAGCGACCACAAACTTTTTAATTTTTTTGTGGCAGCGACAACCTCCTTAGAAGAAGGAGGATTCTGGGCTATGCTTTGAGTGTTCCCCCCCGCCCTTTGCCATGGACAGGACGACGGTGAAACCCCATCCAGATTCCGAAGCCCCCAGTGAGGCTCCCAAGCTAATTCTCCGCCCGGCCCAGCTGGGGGATCTGGAGGCGGTGGAAGAGATTTTGGCGCAAGCCTTTGAGGAAGAGTACGGCAGCCGCTCGGTGGACATTCGTCGCCAACTGCGGCGGCTGCGCCAGTGGTACGGGCTCCTGAGAACCCTCAGCCTGTTTCCTAACCGCTTCCAGCACATGTTTACCGTGCATGTGGCGGAGCTGGAGGGCAAAATCCAGGGAGTCATTCAAGTGTCTCCTTTTAACCATTCCCGCAGCACCTGGCGAGTGGATCACATTGCGGTGGCGCCTTCCGCCCAGCGTCAGGGAATCGGGTCTAAGCTGCTCAGACATTGCATGGAGCACTTTCGCGAGGCCCGTACCTGGATCTTGGAGGTGAATACCCACAACAAGGGGGCGATAGCCCTCTACCGGCACAATGGCTTCCAGCCCCTGGCCCAGATTACCTACTGGTCAATTCCGCCTAAGATCCTGGCCGCCCTCAGCCAGCACGAGCCCAACCTGCCCAACCTAGTGCCAGTAACCAACCGGGATGCCTACGCCATCTACCAACTGGATACGGGATCTATGCCGGCCACAGTGCGCCAGGTGTACGACCGCGACGTGAGCGATTTTCGCACCAGCCCGCTGGATTGGCTCTTGGAGCAGGCCAAGTGCATCATTAGCCAAACAGAACGGGTGGAGATGTGTGTCTATGAGCCCGAGCGGAGAACTGCCATTGGCTATTTCAACCTCAAGCTGGATCGGACGGGGCAGCAGCCGCATGTGGCCAAGCTCACGGTTCACCCTGCCTACACCTGGCTCTACCCCGAGCTCATGGCCAAGATGGCCCAACTCACCCAAGCCTATCCATCCCAGGCCTTGGCCTTGGCCTCCACCGATTACCAGCCGGAACGAGAGGAGTTCTTGCTCAAGCTGGGAGCCCAGGACGTGGAGCGAACCCTGTTGATGTCGCGCTCGGTGTGGCACAAGGTGCGGGAAGTCCGTTCCCCCTGGTATAGCGAGTATCTCAGCATAGTGCTCCAGAAATTGCCGGTGAAACAGCCGGTGCCAGAACGCTTTGAGGAGCTAGCGGGAGGCTGGCTGGAGCCTCCCTTTCCTTCTCTCCACCCAACTGCGCCGGATCCCAACGCCGGGCCGGGGTGCTCCAGGGATCCGCAATCGGAAGCGCCTCCCCCTCCCAGCTAAAGTTGCAGCTGGCACCTATGAAGCTCTATGAAGATAACCCAGCTGGGGATCCCTCTTGGCGGATGTTGCTCCAGGCGGCCCTGCACCGCAACCGCAGCGATCCCGGTGTACGCTATTTGCAACTGGCTACAGTGGATCCCCAGGGGCATCCGCGTAACCGCACAGTCGTCTTCCGGGGATTTTTGCGGGATACCGACCGCATCCAGTTGGCGGTGGACAGCCGCAGCGAGAAGATCCCTCAGATTGCCCACTGTCCCCTGGCCCAGATCTGCTGGTATTTCGCCAAAACGCGCGAGCAATTCCGCATTGCCGGGACTCTGGAGGCCATCACCGCCAGCCATCCAGATCCTGAGGCGCAGCAGTACCGACAACAGTTGTGGCAACAAATCTCAGAAAAAGGACGGCTGCTTTGGTTCTGGCCGGAACCCAAAGGCCCTCTTGCCCCCCCAGAAGCATTCATTGAAGAGCTGCCCCCCGAAAAGGCCTCTTTGCCGCCGCCAACATTTGTCCTACTGCTGTTGGATCCAACGGAGGTGGATCACCTGCAGCTCAAGGGAGATGCAATCTACCCTCAACGGCGAACCCTCTATGAGCGCAGCCCGCAGGGATGGCAACGCCGAGCAGTCAATCCCTAAAGATCCCAGCCGGCTTCAACCTGGGCAGGGGAGCCGTTTTTCCCTTGCTTCCCGAGAGAATATTGATGAAGAATAGATGTGCTGGCGCAGATGAACACTCTCCCACCCTCCAGAGCGACGCCATCCGACGGCAGCTGGAGCTCCCCTCCTGGGGGGTAAGTGTCCCTCAGCTTCTTTCTCCAGCCGATACCTAGGCTTCCTAGTTGCAGTACTTCTGATGTCTATTTCCGCCCTCTCATTGGCTAAGCGCATTGCCCAAGCTGTTGCTCCTCTTTTGACCGGCGAGCCCTTGTTGGCCAGAGCTTTGCAGGACAAGGTGCGCCAGGGATCCCTGGGGTTAGCAGCTACTTTGGTTTGGAGTCTGGTTGCGACTAGGGGGCTGGCAGCCCACCTGATGGCCACATCCCCACCCCCTTCCTCTAGGGAGGGAGGAGCCTCTTCTGTCCTAACCTCGCCAGCGGTTTCCCCTACCTCTGCCCGCACAGGGCCCTTTCGGGTTGGCAACCGCACCCCTCATCCAATTCGCCTCGTGATTTTGTTGCGCAGCAGTAGTCGGCTGACCAACCCCGAAACAGCTCACTGGGATTTTGCCCCTGGCGAAGGGGGCAGCCAGGGTTTGCTGCTGAGCTTGGGGGAGGAGCCGCTGCAGATTGGCCCTGGCGATATTGTGGTAGCTTTTACCCTGGATGGGACCCGCCGCTACTGGGGTCCCAATGTGGTGGGAGAGTCACTGGCACCCTTTTGGGATGAGGAAAGCGGCTCCTGGTCGATGATCTTGCAGCCCTAGAGAGGGGGAAGCGCTTCCCCTCCAGCCCACTGCCAGCAGAGCCAGCCCAGCCCCACCAACAGCGCCGTTAACCCATAGAAGCACCCCACCACCTGCACCTCCGACCAGCCGCTCAACTCCAGGTGGTGGTGCAAGGGGGACATGCGCAGCAGCCGTTTGCCTTGGCCGGTTTTGCGTTTGGTGTACTGGAAGTAGCCCACCTGCAGGATGACTGACAGGGCTTCCACCACCAAGATCCCGCCCATCCAGGCTAGGGCCCAGAGCTGATCCCCCAGCAGGGCCAGCCCCGCCAGAGCGCCTCCCAAGCCCAGGGATCCAGTATCCCCCATAAACAGGCGGGCCCGGTGGTGGTTGTGCACCAGAAAACCCAGGCAGGCACCGCTGAGGGCAAAGGCCAGGAGAGCCAACACCGGATCAGGAGCGGTTAGCCCCAGCCCTGCCAGGAGGAGGGCCACCACCCCTGCCGCCAGGCCGTCCATGCCGTCGGCGAGGTTGACGGCGTTGTTGGTTCCCACCAACACAAACAGAGCCAAGGGCCAGAACAGCCAGCCCAGGGAGAGGGGGCCTATTCCCGGCAGGGTGAGAACCGTAGGGATCCCTTGCCAAGCTAGATAGCCGCAAAAAGCCAGGCCAATCCCAACTTGGAGCAACAGCTTCGCTTTGGGGGACAACCCCTTGTTGGAGCGCTGCCGGATAACCAGCCAATCATCCAGCCAGCCAACCAAGGTGTAGGCCAGAGTCAGCAGCGCCACCGCCAGCCACTGGGGATCCCAGCCGCTCCCGATGCCAGCTACCAGCAGCCCTACGGGCAAAAAGCTAAGGCCCCCCATGGTTGGTGTGCCTGCTTTTTTGTAGTGGGACTGGGGCCCCTCCTCCCGGATGACCTGTCCTGCCTTCCAGCGCCGCAAGGCTGGGAGAAGCAGGGATCCCAGCCCAGCCGATCCCACCGCACTTAGCCCAAAGGGAAGGAGCACCTGGGGCCGGCTTCCGATGACCACGGCCGAGAGAGTCAGGCCCAGAACCCAGGAGAGGGCCATTCCTCCCCAGGCCGCCTCTTCCAGGTGGGGAAGGGTATCCGCATCCATTCTTTCTGAACCCCTCACACCCTCAACCTCCAGCCCAACTCCTCAAAAAACTCCGGCAGGAGAGCCTAAGAAAACTCTACCCTGCCGGAGGGCCAGAGGCGAAGGATCCCCTAGTAGGGCCACTTCCAGTTGCGCACCTCCGGCAGATCCTCGCCGTACTTGCAGATGTACTGCTTGTGCTCCACCAGCTTGTCGCGAATGAGCTGCTGGAGGTGATCCCGCCGGTATTTGAAGCGCTCCACCCGCTCCAACACATCGTTGGCCAGGTTGAAGCGATCCACCTGGTTGAGGACGCACATATCAAAGGGAGTGGTGGTGGTGCCTTCCTCCTTGTAGCCGCGCACATGCAGGTTGTGGTGGTTGGGACGGCGGTAGGTGAGGCGGTGAATTAGCCAAGGATAGCCGTGGAAGGCAAACACGATGGGCTTGTCGGGGGTGAAGATACTAACAAACTCCTTGTCGCTGATGCCGTGGGGGTGTTCGCTGGGCGGCTGCAACTTCATCAGGTTCACCACGTTCACCACTCGGATCTTGATGTCCGGCAGGTGCTGCCGCAAGAAGTCCACCGCCGCCAGGGTTTCCATCGTCGGCACATCGCCACAGCAGGCCATGACCACATCCGGCTCCGAGCCCTGATCGTTGCTGGCCCACTCCCAGATCCCCAGGCCCTGGGTGCAGTGCTTGATGGCGGCATCCATGTCCAGGTACTGCAGGGCCGGCTGTTTCCCCGCCACAATGACATTGACGTAGTGGCGGCTGCGCAGGCAGTGGTCGGCCACCGAGAGCAGGGTGTTGGCATCAGGGGGCAGGTAGACGCGGATAACATCGGCCTTTTTGTTGACCACGTGATCCAGAAAGCCGGGATCCTGGTGGCTAAAGCCGTTGTGATCCTGCCGCCACACGTGGGAGGTGAGCAGGTAGTTGAGGGAGGGGATGGGCCGCCGCCAAGGGATGTGGCGAGAGGTTTTCAACCACTTGGCATGTTGGTTAAACATCGAGTCCACCAGGTGGATGAAGGCCTCGTAGCAGGAAAAGAAGCCGTGGCGGCCTGTCAACAGGTAGCCCTCCAGCCAGCCCTGACAGACGTGCTCGCTTAGGATCTCCATGACCCGTCCGTTGGGGGAGAGGTGCTCGTCGTAGTCGTAGATAGGCGCCACCCAAGTGCGGTCACTGGCCTCAAACACAGCGTCCAGGCGGTTGGAGGCAGTTTCGTCGGGGCCAAAGAGGCGGAAATTGTGGGGGTTAAGCTTCATCACATCTCGCAAAAACTGCCCCAGCACCTTGGTGGCCTCCGCTTCCGTAGTGCCAGGGCGCGGGACGTCCACTGCATACTGGCGGAAATCTGGCATTCTCAGCTCCCGCGTCAGCAAGCCGCCGTTGGCATAGGGAGTGGCGCCCATGCGCTTTTCCCCCTTGGGGGCCAGCTCCTGCAGCTCGGGGAGCAAGCGGCCGTTTTCGTCAAAGAGCTCTTCCGGCCTGTAGCTGCGCAGCCACTCTTCCAGGAGCTTGAGGTGCTCCGGGTTCTTGGCCAGATCCGCCAGCGGTACCTGGTGGGAGCGCCAGAAATCCTCTACTTTTTTGCCGTCCACCTCTTTGGGGCCTGTCCAACCTTTGGGGGTGCGCAGGATGATCATCGGCCACTGCGGACGGGTAGGATCCCCTTTGCTGCGGGCGTGGTGCTGGATTTCCTGGATCTCGTGGATGACGGTGTCCAAAGTGGCGGCCATCAACTGGTGCATCTGGGCTGGCTCAGAGCCCTCGACAAAGTAGGGTTTGTAGCCGTAGCCCACAAACAGGCTTTGCAGCTCTTCACGGCTAAGGCGGCCCAGAATGGTGGGGTTGGCAATCTTGTAGCCGTTGAGGTGGAGAATGGGCAGCACCGCCCCATCGTGGATGGGGTTGAGAAACTTGTTGGAGTGCCAGGAAGCAGCTAGGGGGCCAGTTTCTGCTTCTCCATCCCCCACTACGCAGGCCACCAGCAAGTCGGGATTGTCGAAGGCTGCCCCAAAGGCATGGGCCAGGGCATAGCCCAGCTCCCCTCCCTCGTGAATGGAGCCAGGGGTTTCCGGAGCTGCATGGCTGGGTACGCCGCCGGGGAAGGAGAACTGCTTGAAGAGCTTGCGCAGGCCTTCAGCGTCCTGGGTGATGTTGGGGTAGAGCTCGCTATAGGTGCCTTCCAAGTAGGTGTTGGCCACCAGGGCAGGGCCGCCGTGGCCGGGGCCAGTGATGTAGAGGATGTTGAGGTTTTCCCGCTTGATGATGCGGTTGAGGTGGACGTAGATAAAGTTCAGCCCTGGCGTAGTCCCCCAGTGCCCCAAGAGGCGCGGCTTTATGTGTTCTGGCTTCAAGGGCTCCCGCAGCAGCGGATTGTCCATCAAGTAGATCTGCCCCACTGACAAGTAGTTGGCAGCCCGCCAGTAGGCGTCGATTTTGCGCAGTTCGTCGTCAGTGAGCGGTTTTGTCGAGAGCTGTTCTGCCAAAACCATAGGTGCACCCCGTAGGTATCTCTACTCCCATGGTGAGCCAGGTTGGGGCGTAGGCTTGGGGATCTTGGGATTCCTTTGGATTTGGGAGATGGGGTGAGGGTTGACAAGGGCGGGCCTAGGTAGAGCTGCAGCATTTTGCCCATGACCATTAGATACTCTCCCTGAGGGGCACCCCTCACCCCCAACCCCTCTCCCTGAGGGAGAGGGGAGTTAGGGATCGATGTGACAAACCTATTGTTGAATAAGCCCAGGGAGATTACCCAGCAGCGAGGAAGCGTTGAGCAAAAGTTGGCATCATCCGGCGTTGGGTTAGTCTTGCTCAAGCGGCAGGTATCTTGTTACCACCACCAGGGCTTGAGGGGGGTGCCATCGGGGAAGATCAGGCCAGCAATGC
>NZ_JANSIV010000161.1:0-5374 GCF_047502705.1 Synechococcus sp. H70.1 | reverse complement strand
TACCACCACCAGGGCTTGAGGGGGGTGCCATCGGGGAAGATCAGGCCAGCAATGCGAGCCCCGCTGTGCTTGAGGCCCTCGATCTTAGCGCCTTCCAGGTTAGCTAGCTCCAAATTGGCACCGCTAAGGTTGGCGCGGCGCAAGTTTGCCCCCTGCAACTGGGCCCGCTGCAGCTCGGCGCCGCTGAGATCCGCCCCTTCCAGGTCGGCATTGTGCAGCTTGGCTCCCCGCAGATCCGCCCGCTGCAGGTTGGCTCCTCGCAAGTCCGCCTCCTCCAAGTTAGATCCGCGCAGGTCCACACGCTTGAGGTCGGCCCCCCGCAGCCGGATCTGGCGCAGCACCAGCCCCCTCAAGTCGGCTTTGCTGAGATCCTGGCCGCCGAGATCCTGTCCCTCTCCTCCCCAGTTTTGCAACTGCCAAATGTGGCGCAGCCGCGCCTCCATTCGGGTCTCTTCGGAAAGCTGGGATCCCCGTAGGCTGGTGCCGCTAACTTTTACCCCCCTCAGATCGGCTCCGCGCAGATCTGCCCCTTCAAGGACAGCGCCGCTTAGCTTGGCTCCCTGCAAATTGGCCTGGCGCAGATCCGCCTGGCCCAGGTGGGCGCCGTTGAAGTTGCAAAAGCGCAGGTTGGCCTTTCTCAAGTTAGCTTCGTAGAAGTTGGCACCTCCCAGCCGTGCCTCCTGCAGATCCACTCCTTCCAAGTCGGCGTAGGCAAAGTCCCGCTCCCCCCGCCGATAGGCCACGATGACTCCCTGAGCACCTCCCACCGGGCGAAAGGGGCTGTAGGCCCGACAGGCCTCCTCTGCCTCCGGCTGCTCCAGCTGGGAAAGAAGCCGCCACGCTGCCAGGCGCACCGCCCAGGAGCTGTTGCTGGCCAGGGCTGCTATTAGCTCCGCTAGACCTGCCGGCCCGTACTGGAGTAATTGGGGCAAGGTAGCTAGACGCACCGCCTCGTTGCCCTGGGTAAGCCGCCGCCGCGCCCCCTCAAGACCCCCCAAAACCAAGGCGTGAACTGGGGCACTGCTGGCTACGGCTCGTCCTCCCAACACCAGATCCCAAGGGCGAGGGCTAGATCCCACCGCTGGCTGAGGGTTGCCGCTCATGGGCGGAGAGGGGCTCAGTTACACCCAGCGCCCCACCACCACGCGGATAGTGCCATCCTCCAGGCGCTCCTCCGCCTCGATGGCATAGCCCTGTTGCTGCACAGAGCGCAGCAGGCTTTTGTAGGCGTAGCGCTGCAAGATTGGCCCCAGGAAGGTTTGGGGATCGATGCGCGCCCCCCAGAGATCAGCCACCAGCTCATAGTGATCCCCGTTGCGGCGAAAGCCAATGTCAAAGCCGTTCTTCTGCCGGATCACCAAGTCGGCGCGGGTGCGGTTCCAGAGGTAGCCCCGCAGGCTGGCGTTCCGCTCCACGCTGTAGCCCAATTCCTTGAGGGTCTCTTCCAGCAGCTCGGCATCTTTAATTTGCACTTGCAGGGTGGTGAAGTGGGACATGGCGCTTCCCATCCCAACACGGCGAGGGGGATCCCCACTATAGAAGCGCTTTTGCAGCTCTGGGACAAATGTTAAGGAGCTTGACGTTTGGCTTGTCTTTAAACCTCTCGGCGCGATGGGGGCAGCAGCCCGGGATCTGCCCTCTCGGGGTTGCCCTTGGAAGTTGGGATCCCATCGTTTCCCAGCTCGGACAGGAGTAAGGGGCGGGCCCGGGATCCCTGCCAGGGATCCAGCACATCCCGAATCAGCACCTCCTGGATCCACACCTGTAGGATGGCTGCCAAGGGCACGGCCAAGAACAGGCCCAGTACCCCAAAGAAAAAGGCTGAGGTAATTTGGGCTACCAAAGTTAGAGCGGGCAAAAGCGACACTTGTCGCGACATGACCAGAGGGGTGAAGACGCTGCTTTCAAGCTGCTGGATGAAAATGTACAGCCCCAGCACTGCCAGTGACTTCCAGGGGGCATCGGTAAGGGCCACTAGCATAGGGGCAACCACGCTTAGGGTGGGGCCGATGTTGGGAATGAAATTAAACAGACCCGCCAGCACGGCATTGGCCAGGATTAGGGGCACGCCCAAAATCCACAGGCCAATACCGCTCAGCACCATCACCAAAGTACTGGTAAACAAGACCCCCACCAGCCAGCCCCGCAGCACCAGCTCGCAGCGCTTGAGGATGTAGCGAACGCGAGGGCGGTAGAAGGCGGGGAAAACCGAGACAAAGGCCCGGCTGTAGGCCTGGGGATCCGCCACCAACAGGATGGTGAGGATGATGACAAACAGCAAGTTGAGCAGGGTGGCAAAGAAGGCAGTGAAGGACTGGGAGAAAAAGTCGCGTACCTGGCGCACCAACTCGGTGGCCTGGGGCACAAGACTATTGGCCAACTCCCGCAGCGTCGGCAGCTCAATATCGGTCGGCAAGGAGAGGATCAGGTTCTCGAAGAGCCGCTGGGCCTGCACGATCCCAGCGGGCACCACGTCAGTAAACAGCCGGCGCAACTGCTCTGCTAGGGGTGGCACCACAATGAGCCCCACCAAGACTGCGCCCACCACCACCGTCAAGCCAGTGAGGAGAAGGGAGGGGCCGCGGCGAAAGCCATAGCGCTGGGGGATCTGGGCTAGGGTATCCAAGGCTACTGCCAGGACAATAGCGGCAAACACCAGCAGCAGGATCTGTCGAATCTGCCAGAGCAGCACCAGCAGGCCTAGCAGCGCCCCCAGCCCCAACCAATGGGCAAAAGTCACCGCAGCCCACCTCCTCCCTTGCTTCGTCGTCGCCTATTCTAGATGGGATCCCAGGCGTTCCCAGCAGTCTTCGGGCGCTGCCTATGCCGAATCCAGATTCGGATAACCCCGCTGACCTGGAGGAGGCGATGGAGTCGCCGCTTGCCGAGGAAGTCCCCCTCCTCTCAGTGGGAGGAGTGTCCCGTTATCTAAAATTGCTGCTGAGCGGGGATCCTTACTTAAGCAGGCTGTGGGTGGTTGGAGAAGTCTCCAGTTGCCAGCGCAACCGCAACGGCCACCTGTTCCTGACCTTGGTGGATCCAGAAAGCGGCGATGTCCTCAAGGGAGTGATCTGGCAAAGCCAGACTGCTCGGCTCAGCGTCTGGCCAGAAGTGGGGCAACAGGTGCTTGCGCTGGGTCAAATTGGCATCTACAGCGGCGGCAGCTACTACCGCCTTGTTATTTGGCAGTTGCTGCCAGCAGGCAAAGGGCTACTGGCGTGGCGTTTGCAGCAGCTCAAGGCCCGCCTGGCTGCCGAGGGCTTGTTCGACAAGCAGCGGCCTTTACCTACCCACCCCCAGTGTATTGCCGTTGTCAGCTCTCCCGACGCCGCCGGCTGGGGCGATATCCGCCGCACCCTCAACCAGCGCTACCCGGGGCTGCGGGTGCTGTTTTCGCCGGCTCAGGTGCAGGGGGAGGCGGCCCCCGAGTCAATTGTACGGGCCATTCGCCGGGTGGAACGGGATGGGCGGGCGGAAGTGCTGCTAATTGCTCGGGGGGGCGGATCTGGCGAAGACTTGGCCTGCTTTAACGACGAACGGGTGGTGCGGGCCATTGCCGAATGCCGCATTCCGGTGGTGACTGGGATCGGCCACCAGCGGGATGAGACCCTAGCTGACTACGCGGCTGACTATGCGGCCCACACCCCCACAGCGGCCGCCGAACGGATCGTGCCCGATCTGCGGGAATTGCAGCAGCAGGGATCCCAACTACGGCAGCGGCTAGTTACCTGCACCCTGCAGGTTTTGGAGAAGGCTCAGCAGCGCCTGCACCACGCCCACTGCCGTCTGCTTCAAACTCATCCCGAGCAGCTGCTGCAACGGGCTCAGAAGCACCTAGCCCAACAGCAACAGCGCCTTGTCCAGGCCGTGCGCCATCGCCTTCAGCAGCAGCAACAGCGCCACCAAGCTCTCCAGCAACACCTCCAAGCCCTCGATCCCGCTGCCGTCCTCAAACGGGGCTATGCCCTGGTGCGCGACGAACGGGGAGCTCTGGTCCGCAACCCCTGCCTACCGCCCCAAACCCGCCTGCGGATAGAGCTGGCTGGGGGAAGCTTCTGGGTTCGAGTGGAGGAGAGCCATGAGGAGCCGCAAGCGTGAGGAGCCCTGGCGCTACGAAGCAGCCATTGCCGAAGTGGAAAGTTTGATTGCCCAGATTGAATCGGGGGAGCTGGATCTAGAGGAGGTGGTGGAGCGCTTCCAGCAGGCCGCCCAAACCCTGAAGCGCTGCGCCGAGTTTTTGGAGCAAAAGCGGCAGCAGGTGGAGATCATCATTGAGGAGCTGGGGTCTGAGGAAGAGGAGTTGCGCGAGTAGCCTGAGTGCCCCCGCTTCTCGACAGCGGCAAGGCTTGACGAAGGGAGCTGCACCCCTGAAGATAGTCAAGTTGTCAAGACCTCAGGGGGCACCCTCCATGGCCGCCAAGATCTTGGATGGCAAAGCCCTGGCTGCTCACCTGCAAGCGGAGATGGCCGCCCAAGTGCAAGCTTGGCTGCCGCGGGTGGGGCGCCCACCAGGGTTGGCGGTGCTGCGGGTTGGGGAGGATCCCGCCAGTGCGGCTTACGTGCGTGGCAAAGAGCGGGCCTGTGAGCGGGTGGGCATTGCCTCCTTTGGTCGCCATTTTTCCGCCCAGGACTCCCCCACCCATCTTCTTGAAGTCATCAGCCAGCTCAACCAGGACGAGCGGGTGGACGGGATCCTGGTACAGCTACCCTTGCCCCCTGGCTGGGATCCCATCCCGCTCCTTTTGGCCATCGACCCCGCCAAAGATGTGGACGGGCTACACCCCCTCAACCTGGGCCGGCTAGTGCGGGGCGAGCCGGGCCTACGCAGTTGTACCCCCCTGGGCGTGATGCGCCTGCTGGAGGCAGAAGGGATCCCGCTTGCTGGGCAAAAAGCCGCAGTGGTTGGCCGCAGCCTCCTGGTGGGCAAGCCCCTGAGCTTGATGTTGTTGGCTGCCGATGCCACGGTTACCGTGGCCCACTCCCGTACACCGGACTTGGCTGAAGTAACCCGCAGTGCCGACATTGTGGTCATGGCCGTGGGGTGTCCCCGCCTGCTCAAGGCAGAGATGGTGAAGCCGGGAGCTGTGGTTGTTGATGTAGGCATCAACCGTATCCAAGGCCCTGACGGCTCCGAGCAGTTGGTGGGAGATGTGGACTACGAAGCCGTCAAAGAGCGGGCTGCTGCTATCACCCCCGTGCCAGGGGGCGTAGGGCCGATGACAGTGACAATGCTGCTGGCCAACACCCTGGAAAGCTACAAACTACGCAGCTGCCTCTAGGCCAAAACGCGCTAGGCAAGCGCCTCTGCCCCCCTTGCGCATCCAGCTCTGCGCTCTCACCGGCTAGGCCAAACAACCACTGCTGCCGGCCCCAG
>NZ_JANSIV010000160.1:0-2695 GCF_047502705.1 Synechococcus sp. H70.1 | reverse complement strand
ACACGTACGGCGGCGGCGGCCGCGTCAGATGTTTATAAGAGACCGATACACACAGACGCGCCCGACTCTACCCCTATGCGCGTGGTGGTTTCCTTCGGTCCCGAGTATGCGCCATTGGAGCAGCGGCAGGTGGAGCAAGCCCTTCAGGAGGCGCAAACGCTGGCGCCGAAGCCGCAAATCGTTGTCTTCGCCGCATTCCAGTTCGATGCAGAAGCCGCGAAGGACATCGACGAGACCAAGTGGCCTGGCGTGACACTCCTCAAGGTGCAGATGAACGCCGACCTGCTCACTGAAGATCTGAAAAAGAAACGCGCCAGCAACGAGTCGTTTTGGCTGATAGGGCAGCCCGATGTGGAAATCCTCAAACGCGACTGTAAGTACATCGTGAAAGTGCACGGTTTCGACTACTATAACACAAGAACTGGTCAAGTCGAATCGGGCGGCGCGGACAAGATTGCTGTCTGGATGCTCGATACCGACTACGACGGGCGTTGCCTCTACCCGCGTCAGGTGTTTTTCCCGCTGGCGGACAAAAACGGGGGCTGGGCGCGCCTCGCAAAGAGTCTCAAAGCGGAACTCGATGAGTCGCTTATCGAGAAGTATCGAGGCACAGAGTCGCTGCCTTTCGAATTGGGGGAATACAAGCGTATCGCGGTCAAGATTGTCGACGACCGCGGCGTCGAGAGCCTCAAGGTGATGTATGTACCGTAGAGGTGGTAGCCCGATGAGCAAGCGCACTATCGATCGACTGATCATCAACTCGCCTTACGAGGAGCCAAAACAGCACTGGCGCTACGAGCGTGAGACGCGCTCGTTCCGCCTTGTTGAGGGACGCCGCCCTGCGGGATACATCACCGCAACCCCCGACTCGCAGTCCTTCGACGACCCAGGCGTCTTTGTCGAGATTCCCTTAGTCAATCAGATTCGCCCGCGGGTGAAGCAGTGGCGTGAGGCGGGCTATCCAGGCGTCACGGGCGTAACGAAACGGCTTCTTGAACACTGGAACGACCATGAGGCGTCGGGGATGCGCCGATTCTTCTTTTGCCAGCTGGAAGCGATTGAAACGCTCATCTGGCTCACGGAAGCGCCGCCTGCTGCGCACGCGGGGATTGAGATTCCCAGCGACGGCAGTGCGTTCCAGCGACGGTGTTGCAAAATGGCGACTGGCACAGGCAAAACTGTAGTGATGGCGATGGCAATCGCATGGCACATCTTGAATAAGGTGACGAACCCACAAGATGCGCGCTTCTCCAAAAATGTGCTTGTGATTGCTCCAGGGTTGACGGTCAAGCAGCGACTGGAGGTGCTTATCCCCAGTGCGCACGGCAACTATTACGAGGCGTTCGACATCGTGCCTTCTGCGATGATGGACAAGCTCCGTCAGGGCAAGGTGCTGGTGCGCAACTGGCACGCGCTGGCGTGGGAGAGCGAGGAGCAACTCAAAAAGCGCAAGAGCGTAGACAAGCGCGGGGCTAAGAGCGACGAAGCCTACGCCCGTGAAGTGCTTGGAGAGATGGCAAATGCCCGCAATATCTTAGTGATTAATGACGAAGCGCACCACGCATGGCGAATCAATCCAAAAGCGAAGGGCAAATACATGCGTCAGCGCGATTTAAAGGATAGCGCCGAAGAAGCAACTGTGTGGGTGGGCGGTTTAGACCGTATCCATCGCGCGCGGGGCATCCTCAGATGCTATGATTTCTCTGCGACGCCCTTTGCCCCTTCAGGCAAGCAAAGCACAGAAGAGACCCTCTTCGGTTGGATTGTCAGCGATTTCGGGCTGAACGACGCTATCGAGTGCGGGCTGGTCAAAACCCCGCGCGTCGTGGTGCGCGACGATGCTGTACCCGACGCCAAGACCTACAAATCGCGCCTGTACCATATCTACAACGACCCCAAAGTCAAGGATAATCTCAATCGTGCAGCGAGTCCTGAGACGCCGCTGCCTGACTTGGTGTTGAATGCCTACCTGCTGCTGGGTAGCGATTGGCTCGCGACGAAAAAGGCATGGAGTGATGCAGGCGCGCCTACGCCTCCAGTCATGATCACCGTTTGTAATCGCACGGAAACGGCGGCGCGGGTAAAGCACGCTTTCGAGAAAGGGCAAATCAAGATTGATGAGCTATGCGACCCTAAGCGAATGCTACACATCGACTCGAAAGTACTAAAAGAAGCAGAAGCACAGGAAGACGCCCCCGTCCAGACGCTCACTTTTGAGGCGCAGGAGGCAGATACAGAGGAGGACAGCTCGCAAACAGAGTACACCCTTACCAAGAGAGAACAAGCAGAGCGGCTGCGCCAGATGGTGGATACCGTTGGGAAGGTCGGCAAACCTGGAGAGCAGATTCAGCATGTAATCTCCGTTGGCATGCTCTCCGAGGGATGGGACGCCAAGACGGTCACGCACATTATGGGACTACGGGCGTTCACCTCCCAACTCCTGTGTGAGCAGGTGGTTGGGCGCGGATTGCGGCGCACCTCATATGAGGTAAACCCAGAAACTGGACTGCTGGAGCCAGAGTATGTGAACATCTTCGGCGTGCCGTTCACCTTTCTCCCACACGAGGGCAGCGACGACAGTCCCCCACCGCCCCCTACCCCGAAGACCCCCGGTTGACCCCCACCAGGGACATGCTGTTTTTACAAAAAACCCGCCCCACAGACGGATGGGGAAGGGGGGTGGGGGGGGTGTGGG
>NZ_JANSIV010000159.1:6427-17967 GCF_047502705.1 Synechococcus sp. H70.1 | reverse complement strand
CCATGACGCTGATGCGCAAGTCAGCTGTTGAGTCACGCAGTGCTTCACTTTGGCGGCGCTCGGCCTCCAGTTGGCGCTGCTGCTCTTCCTGCTGTTGGCGCAACTCGGTGTTGGCCTGCAGGTTGGCTTCAGCTGCCCTAAGCAATCGCTCTAGGCGGGCCTCCACAAGAGCCCAGCGCTCCTGCTCTAGCCAGGACCGACTCCCAGGAACTCGCCGGCCAAAGTATCTCAAAGTCACTTTCCCCTGTCTTTTGGGCAAGGGCATCCTCCAACCTGGGGCTTGCTAACTTTTCCAATCATACTGCTTTTTGGGCCCTCCCTCAGTTTCTCAACCGCTCTGAAAGACTTGGACAACACTGGACAAAAGCAAGCTTTTGCCTGTCTCGCTGCTTTCTTCCTGCTTTAGCGACCCCTCCCTAGCCGGCTGTCTAGCCCTGCCGGAGGAATCTCCGCAGGCGTAATCCTGAGGTCGAGCCTATTAGGTTCTCAATTGCAACCTCGCCAGGGATCCCGGAAGTCCCTCTAGGATGAAGAAAGTTTGCAGAGAGGAGAGCCATGCCTTCACTGGCCAATCAGGTGGTGTTGATTACTGGTGCTTCTGCCGGAATTGGGAAGGCCGTCGCCCTGGAAGCGGCCAAACGCGGCGCTCACCTGGTGCTGGCAGCCCGCCGCGAGCAGCTGCTGCAGGAGGTCAAAGACCTGGCCCAGAAGCAGGGAGTAGAGGTGCTGGCAGTGCCCACCGACATGGCCGACACGGCCCAGGTAGAGGCGCTGGCCCAAAAGGCTCTAGAGCACTTTGGGCGGGTGGACATCCTAGTCAACAATGCCGGCTACGGTCAGATGGGACCGGTGGAAGAGGTGGATGTGGTGGCAATGCGGCGCCAGTTC
Organism: Synechococcus sp. H70.1; assembly: GCF_047502705.1. Classification (NCBI taxonomy): domain Bacteria; kingdom Bacillati; phylum Cyanobacteriota; class Cyanophyceae; order Synechococcales; family Synechococcaceae; genus Synechococcus; species Synechococcus sp. H70.1. The sequence goes on along the minus strand of NZ_JANSIV010000159.1, from coordinate 17,079 downwards.
GAGGTCAACGTGTTTGGCCCGCATGCCCTCACCCGCGCCCTCTTGCCCCAGATGCGGGAACGGGGCAGCGGCCGCATCCTCAACCTTAGCTCCGTAGCTGGCCAGCTCTCGATGCCTTTTAGCGGTGTCTACAACGCCACCAAGTTTGCGGTGGAAGCCCTTAGCGATGCCTTGCGGGTGGAAGTGGCCCCCTTCGGTATTAAGGTTATTGTGATCGAGCCAGGGCCGGTGGCCACTGAGTTTGGCCGCGTGGCCGAAGCAACCTTTGCTGCCGTTGTCAATCCCAACGGCCCCTACAAGGCCATCTTGGACAAGGCGGCCGAGCTGGCTAGCTCATTTAACAAAATGGCCTGGCCGGTGGAAAAAGTGGTAGAGCCAATCCTGCGGGCCATGACCGACCCTCATCCTTCCGACCGCTACACTGCTTTTCCAGGCGGTAAGTTGGCTCTGGGGCTGATGCGGCTAATGCCCGCCGCTCTGGCTGACGCCATGTGGCGGCGTGTCTATGGTCTCCCTAGGTCAGCCTAGGCACTTGCTGGCGGGAAGGAGCGGATCCCTGAACTTCTCCTGCTGCTGCGGGGTTGTGCCTTGCAGGAGCAAGAGGTTAACTTTGTTAAAGGACTTTTAATGAGGGGGTGTTTTTCTTCCCTATGAACAAGCCTCTTTCCCCCCAGCGCTGGTTGATTGCTCTCATGCTGGGCTTCTGTCTCTGGCAGGGATCCAGCCTGGCTCCTGCCCATGCGGCCCTGGCCTCTGCCCTTACCTACGACCGCTTCTTGCGCTACGTCGAGGAGGGGCGCGTTACCGACGTGCGCCTTCTAGACAACAACCTGGTAGCGGAAGTTACGGCTGTTGATCCCCAGACGCAGCGCTCCACCCGCTATCGGGTCAACCTACTGCCCACCACTGTGCCGCAACTGGTAGAGCGCCTCACCGAGCAGGGGGTCGAGGTAACTGTAGTGCCCAGCCGCGATGGCAGCGCCTTCTGGGCCCTTCTCGGCAACTTAGTGATCCCCTTGATGCTTTTGGGGGGCCTGTTCCTGCTCCTACGCCGTGCCAGCGGAGGAGTAGGTGGCCCTGGACAAGCCATCAACTTTGGCAAGTCGCGGGCCCGCTTCCAAATGGAAGCCAAAACTGGTGTCACCTTCGACGACGTAGCCGGGATTGATGAGGCCAAGGAAGAGTTGCAGGAGGTGGTGACCTTCCTGAAGAAGCCAGAGCGCTTCACCGCCGTGGGGGCAAAGATCCCCAAAGGCGTGTTGTTGGTGGGGCCGCCGGGGACGGGCAAAACGCTTCTAGCCAAGGCCATTGCTGGCGAGGCAGGTGTGCCCTTCTTTAGCCTGTCCGGCTCTGAGTTTGTGGAGATGTTTGTGGGTGTGGGGGCTTCGCGGGTGCGGGATCTTTTTCGGAAGGCCAAGGAGAATGCCCCCTGCATTGTCTTTATCGACGAGATTGACGCGGTGGGCCGGCAGCGGGGAGCTGGCATTGGTGGAGGCAACGACGAGCGCGAGCAAACCCTGAACCAGTTGCTTACGGAAATGGATGGGTTTGAGGGTAACTCCGGCGTGATCGTTATTGCTGCAACCAACCGCCCTGATGTCTTGGATGCGGCGCTTTTGCGGCCGGGGCGCTTTGACCGCCAGATTACGGTAGATCGGCCTAGCTTTAAGGGCCGCTACGAGATCCTGCGCGTCCATGCCCGCAACAAAAAGCTAGCCGAGGAGGTTAGCCTGGAGGCCATTGCCCGCCGTACCCCTGGCTTTGCTGGTGCCGATTTGGCCAACCTGCTCAACGAGGCGGCCATCCTGGCAGCCCGCCGCCAACACAAGGCCATTACCAACCAGGACATTGACGATGCCCTTGACCGCATCACTATCGGCTTGACCAAGCCGCCGCTGTTGGATGGCAAGAGCAAGCGCCTGATTGCCTACCACGAGTGCGGCCATGCCCTGTTGATGACCCTCTTGCCCCATGCGGATCCCCTGAACAAGGTAACGATCATCCCCCGTTCCGGAGGTGCTGGCGGCTTTGCGCAGCAACTGCCCAACGAGGAGCAGATTGACTCCGGCATGTACAGCCGTGCCTGGCTGTTGGACCGGGTGGTGGTGGGCTTTGGCGGTCGGGCAGCTGAGGAGATTGTCTTCGGCTACTCCGAAGTAACCACTGGAGCTAGCAACGACCTGCAGCAGAACACCAACCTCGTGCGGCAGATGGTGACCCGCTTTGGCATGTCCGAGTTGGGGCCGCTGATGTGGGATTCCCCCAACAACGAGATCTTTTTGGGCGGCGGCTGGATGAACCGTGTCGAATACTCCGAGGAGGTGGCCGCCAAGATTGACCGGCAGGTGCGGCAGATCCTGGAAAGCTGCTACCAAAAGGCCAAGCAAATCTTGCTGGAGCACCGGGCGCTGCTGGACCGGCTGGCCGACACCTTGGTGGAGCGGGAAACCCTGGATGGGGACGAGTTTCGGGCCATTGTGGCAGAATACGTTCCCATCCCCGAGAAGGTCGGCTTGCCCAGCCCAAAGACGGCCTAGGGAGCCCCTCTTCCTGCCGGATTGATGAGCTTAGAGGAGGGTGGTTGTCGGGGGTGCTACCTGGCAGCTGCCCTTTTGTTTGGCAAGGTTTGGGTTGTCCCATGCGCTCTTTTCTGTCTGCTCTGCCAGCTCGCCTCTACCGCTGCCTAAGCTGCGGTCAGGAAGGGCTAAGCCTGCCACCGGCGCGGGAGCCAGGCTCTGGCGCGGATCGGGTTTATTGTCCCCGCTGTGGCCAGGTTTACCCCATTCTGCCTTCCGGGGCGGTGGATTTTCTAGCCACCTCGCCCGAGTTGTCCCTTACTCCCGCCCAAGCTATTGCCCATCTACCCGGCTTTGCCTGGGCCTACGACCGACTCTGGCGACCCTGGGCCCTGTCACTGTTGTCGGGAGAGAGCTTTGGCAGCGAGCGGGAAGGCCAGTTGCTGGCAGAACTGGTGGGCGAGGCGGATCCTATCTTGGATCTCGGCACTGCCGGGGGGTACTGGAGTCGCCTCCTTTTGAGCAGGGATCCGCAGCGGACGGTGATTGGCTTGGACACTGCGGCAGGGGTCCTGGCAGAGGCAGCCCAACAGGCCCAGCCCCACTGGCAACACTACAGCCTGCTGCGGGCGCGGGCGGAACAGCTCCCCCTAGCCTCTGGGGCCTTTGGGGCGGTGATTAGCGGGGCAACCTTGAACGAGGTGCCGCTAGATCCCTGTTTGCAGGAGGTGGCCCGCATTTTGCGGCCTGGCGGGGTGTTTGTCTCAATGCACAGCCAGCAGGTTCAAGGGTGGGGGCAAGTGGTGCAGCGCTGGCTGGAGGCGACTGGACTCCGCTTTTTCTCGGCAGACGAGCTGCGCCGGCACCTGGAAACGGCAGGGCTGCAATTGGAGCGCTACCTCAGCTTTGGTTGGGTGGCTTTTGTGCAGGCAGTGCGGGGCTAAGGGATCCACTCCAGGCCAGCGCCGAAGCTGGATTCCTGCGCCAAGGTGGAGTGGCGCAGGCTGTAGCGGGCAGCCAGGCGAAAGGAAGGGCTGATGGCGTAGGCAGCGGTGATTTCTGCCAAGGTGGCCTGTCCCTCTTCCGACTCCTGGGGGGTCACCCAACTGTAGCTGCCAGTCAGGTCGGCAGCTCCAGGAGCCAGGGCCAAAACGAAAAAAACCCCATAGCTCACCCCCCTGAAGCGCCGGTTCTCCTGCTCCCAAGCCCGGTAGCCCAGCTGGGGAGCCAGATTAAAGCGGGATCCCACAGGGGCAAGAAAGTAACGCACCTCTGAGCCGTACTGGCGGACGACCGGATTTTCCAAAGATTGGCGGTAGTCGCCGCTGAGGGTGAGGCGATCCCCCAAGCGCAGGTCCTGCAAGCCAATTCGCCACTCGGAAGCCGACTCGAAACCCACTTGCAAACGGGTCGGCAAAACGGGAGTATTGCGGATTTCTTCCAAAAGATCGGGGGGGTCTTGCAGCCAGCGGCGCAACACGGGGCTATCTATCTGACCCTCCAGCCCCAACGCAGCTGAGAGGGACGGGAGATCCACCTCCACAGCCCAGGCTGGCCACTTGGGCATCAGGCAAGCTCCAAGGAGCAACACACCCCAACAAAGCTCTCTGCCCACTTCCGTTCCCCCCTGCAAGCCCCGCCTGCCCCGCCTTATAACTGTAGCTGCTTCCGCTTCCAAAGACAGCAAGGCTCTTGGCAGGGCAGCGACAGCACTTCAAGACGGACCAGCAGCGCCAATAACTATCTGTTTCGGCTGTTGGCTATGACCCGCAGCCGCTGGGACAGGTTTTGCAGTTGCCGCTCAAGTTGCAGGTTCTCCCGCTGCAACTGGCTAATTTTTTCGCAGCTATAGAGAACGGTAGTGTGGTCTTTTCCACCAAAGTAATCGCCAATTTTGGGTAAGCTGAGGCGGGTGTGCTGCCGCATCAAAAACATGGCAATTTGCCGCGCATGGCTAATGTCCCGCTTGCGGGAAGATCCCAATAAGCTCTCTCGGTCAATGCCAAATTCCTCACAGACGACATCAACAATCATGTCAGGAGTAATCTCCTTGGGTTCGCTGGGGGGGTTGAGGATGGGCTGAATCGTCTCCACGCTCATCGGCAGACCAGAAATGGAGACGTAAGCAACGGCACGGATGAGGGCACCCTCCAGCTCGCGGATGTTGCTGGTGTAGGTGGTGGCAATATATTCGATGACCTCTGGCGGCAGGCTCATCCCCTCGTACTCAGCTTTTTTCTTGAGAATGGCCATGCGGGTCTCAATATCGGGCGGCTGAATTTCTGCAATTAAGCCCATTGAAAACCGAGAACAAAGCCGCTCCTGGAGCCGCGGGATCAGGTGAGGGGATCGGTCAGCAGCTAGCACAATCTGTTTGCCCGATTCATGCAGAGTATTAAAGGTGTGAAAAAACTCCTCCTGGGTATACTCTTTGCCTTCGATAAATTGGACGTCGTCTACTAACAGAATATCCACATCTCGGTACTGCTCCCGGAAAGACTGCATACTGTCTCGCCGGATGGCATCGATGAGATCATTGGTAAAGCGCTCGGTGGAGACGTAGAAGACCTTAGCCCGTGGATTGGCCTCTAGCTGGTAGTGGCCGATTGCCTGCATCAGGTGAGTTTTGCCTAGCCCTACGCCACCGCAGAGAAACAGAGGGTTATAGGCCCGCCCCGGCTTGTCCGCTACGGCCAGGGCTGCTGCATGGGCCATGCGGTTGTTGGGGCCAACCACAAACTGCGAGAAGGAATACTTGGGATTGAGCTCTGGTGCTCGCATAGGTAGGCTGCTGCTCGCCTCTAGCCCCCGTAGAGCAGAATCAGGGAAGCCTCCAGGGCGGCGGGAGCTGGGCTTCTCAACTGTCGAAGGAGGCTCTTCCTCAACCAAAGCTTGGGGAGCAACGGAAAACTCTACCTGCAAAGGGATCCCCGCCACCCGCTGCACCACTTCGGTGATGGTGGAGGCATAGTGCTTCTGCAGCCAGCCCCGTGCCCATTCGCTGGGAGTGGAGATGGTGAGGCGGTTGCCCACCAACGACTCAGGCCGTGCTGTCTTGATCCAAGCTTCAAAGGTTGGCCGGCTGAGCTGCACTTGTAGATGGCCCAGAGCCTGATCCCAGAGCTGCTCTAGAGAGATGTCCACGCCACACGCCCAGAGCGACACACCACAACCCCCGAGAGAACAAAGCACTCAGCAGGGCTTCCACTCTCGGGATTCCCAATTTAACTGCTTGGCGTGGGGTGTCCAATCTACCCATTTTCCCCTGAGTTTGCTAGAATGGCCCTTCGCTGACTGTATGTAAGTGGACTCAATTGCCCCCTGCCCGCTGCGGCAGGCTGTGTTGAAGTTGGGAGTTGGTTTTTCACCATGCCTCAGCGTACCCTTCGTGGCACTAACCGCAGACGCATTCGGGTTTCTGGGTTTCGAGCCAGAATGCGCACGCCGGGTGGGCGGCGAGTCCTGAAGCGGCGGCGGGCCAAGGGGCGTTATCGTCTGGCTGCTTCCTGAGGCGTCCAATTCCCCTGCCAGAGGCGCAAGCAAGGGTTAAGTTGGGGCTGGGATCCGCCACCATGCTACCTGCTCCTTATCGCTTGCGGGATCGGCGGGCGTTTCAGGCGCTTTACCAGTCGGGCCAGCGGCGTTCCACTGCTGGATTGATCCTGCTGTTTCAACCAATGCCGGCAGGAGGTGAAGGGATCCCTAGCCAGGTGGGACTGGCGGTCAGCAAAAAGGTGGACAAATCGGCGGTACGGCGAAATCGGCTGCGGCGCCGGCTGCGGGAAGCTCTGCGGCCTCTCTGTCCCCACCTCAAGCCCGGCTATCACCTGCTATTTATCCCCAAGCCCAATTTGCTTACCTACAAGTGGCCAGAGCTGCAAGCAGAGGTGCGCTACCTTCTCCAGAAGGCTGATTTACTCGTTAGCCCAGAGGAGGGGCTTGGGTAGGTAGGCGGGGCTAACTCCTTTGCTACTCTACTGGCCTGTACTAGGGGAGTGAGGTGACGCAGGTATCTTGGGGCTAGCAGAGGGAATCAAGAAGCTCTACGGAAGGGGAATCCCGCCAATACCCTGTGCGAGACCTCTATCGGGATGCAGAGGGATCCTCTGCCGAAGCGGCGCTGGCCTCTTTAACGAGCCTGCCCTCAACTGGTTTAAGGCTTTGAAAATGGCGCTTGGCAGGTACACGGAGGAGGTGCAGGGATCCCTCCCCAACTCCAGGCCAACCTTGAGAGCGAGACTCCTCCCCCTATCCTCAAAACCTGGAAAGCGTTGAATCAAACTAAGGATCTTAGACCTCAGCAGGGGGCCATCCTGGAAATCCAGTTTTGCCTGCGCATCTCCAGTTCCCACTTGACGCTCAATCTCGGCCCTTTGATGACTCTGACGCGAGAGGGTTTTGTCCTGCTTTGTGCAGCCAATCCGGAACTGAAACTGGAGCGCCCTGCCCAGAGAGAGCTAGGGGTCGTGTCCCCGACCAGCGGTGAAATGGGCAACCTCAACTTAATTTGTCTGGAACCGCGAGTTAGGCCGGGGCAAAGCCTTGGATTTTTCTCTGCCTTCGGGCAGCGACCGCTCTCCTGACCTGGCCTGGATCCCGCTGGAAAAGGGGCAGAGGCGCGCCGGAGATTCCTGCCCTTGTGCCCCGACTTTCTCTTGCCCGCCGGTTCCTGGCTCCAAGTCCAAGCCAAGATGCCGGAGTACCTGGACAACGGCTGCCGCCTGGGGTGGCTTTTAGACAAGCGAGTGATGATCTACCGGGCAGGACAGGTGCCGGAACTGGTGGAAAACCCAGAAACCTTGTCGGGAGAAGAGGTGCTGCCCGGCTTTACCCTGCCCATCCGCAAAATCTGGTCTGCCGGGAGCTAGAACTGCCAGGGTTGCCCTTACCTCCAGACCTACAACCGCTAGGGTTTTGAGAGGCAAAAAATAGGCACCCCCCACTGCCCACAGTGGCAGGAGGAAGGGCGGGGGGTTTATTCTATTCGCAGCATCTGCAAAAAGGCAGGTTGCCATGAGGAGATGGGCGCAGGCAGGGAGAGTGTGGGCAATGGCCGTGGCAATCGGCGGGATCCTTCCAGCCAGCGTGAGAGGCCAGGCAGCTCTGCCACCCGTTCCGGTCGTCCCCTCAATTGAGGAGCCAACTGTTGCGCCAGCCTCGCCCTCCCAAGGGGCGCCAGCCAATCCCGCGCTTCGGCCCCCTTCTTCTGCGCCAGCGCTGGGCCAGGATCTGCGCTATCTGGTAGGGCTGTTCATCAACGAGTCTTGGCAGGCGGGCAACCAGGCTGCTGCGGTCAACTACAGCGACCTCTACACCCGCCTGTTGGCCCGCACCTACAGGGATCCCCGCCCGCCCATCGAAGTTGAGTATGAGCTAATTCGAGAGATCCTGCGCGAATATGGGGATCCCGCCGATCGCTTCTGGGATCCGCAAAGCTTTAGGGACTTGCTCAACCGTCCTCGCCCGCCCCTCCAGGCGCGTCAGATTGGGCCGCGCCAGGTTTACCTGGCAGTGCCGGAGCTTACCCCTGCCACCGCCCAGCAGATTCGCCAAGCCCTCTACACCCAGGATTACAGCCAAGGCATTGTCCTCGACCTGCGGGGGTCGGTGGGCTATGACCCGCAAGTGATAGCGGATGTGGCGCGCTTATTTTTGCCCCGTTCCGTGCAGCCGCTGCTGGTTACGGAAGACCGCTTTGGTCAATCTACCTCCTGGAACAGTGAAAACTTGCCCCTCGCCGCGGGGATCCCGTTGGCTGTCCTTGTCGATGGCAACACCCGCCAGGGGGCGACCCTCTTGGCAGCCCAGCTGGGAGCTAGCGGCAGCACCGTTATTGTGGGACAGACCACCCAAGGCAGCGAGCGCCAGACCCGCTTCTTCGCCCTGCCTTCTGGCGCGGCAGTGGAACTGGCCGTAGCCACTTGGAAAACAGGCGATGGACGTTCCCTAGCCCAGGGTTTGGTGCCCTTGCAAAGGGTAGAGGGAGATGAGAATGCCTGGCTCAAGGCTGCCCTAGAAGCCCTGGCCCTGCCTCCCCGCCGCCCCAGCCCCCCGCCCCGCCCCACCGTCCTGGTTCAAGAGGGCCGTGTCGGTCGCTTTGTCCTGGGCATGGATACCCGCAACGTCGATACCCACCTCTTGGGCAACGTGGAGCTAATCCCGGCCGAATCTCGGGCAAATGTATTTCAGCCCAACAGCGACCTGAAGATCTTCTACTTGCCAGACTACATCCTCTTTGCCTACCGCCCTCCGGGCGTTCTCAATAGCTTTTTTGCCGACCGCATCTATACCACCCACCCCGAAGCCATGACTGGCGAAGGGATCCGCATTGGCTCCACCTACTCGGAAGTAGTTGCTGTTTACGGCGGCCCCGGCGAAAACGGCTACAACGAGGTGGTGCCCTACCCCAAAGGAAGTCGGGAATACCTGCGGGAGGATCGCTACTACGTCAACTACGATGCCCTGGGCCTGTCCTTTGTCTTTGCGGTGGGCTCCAACCAAGTGACCGCCATCGGCCTGTTCAAGCCGGGGAGTTGAGGACGGAAAAGTTAATCGATTGTTAACCTTTTTGTCAAAAACCCTCAACACCCCCCCGAGCCATGGGGTAAATTAGTGCAGCGACCCCGGGAAAGGGGTTTTTGTGCTGTTTACGGACTGGGGGAGAAGCCTTTGGCAAACGTTGTGGTTGTCGGTGCCCAGTGGGGCGACGAAGGAAAAGGTAAGATCACCGACCTCCTCAGTGAGAAAGCCCATGTAGTCGTTCGCTACCAGGGTGGGGTTAATGCCGGCCACACGGTGGTGGTGGGGGGCAAGACCTTTAAGTTGCACCTTATCCCCTCCGGCATCCTCTACCCCGATAAGCGCTGCGTCATCGCCAGTGGTACGGTGATCGATCCCGAAGTTTTGCTGGCCGAGATCGACCAACTGCACCAACTGGGGATCTCCACCCACAACCTCTACATTGCCGAAACGGCCCACGTAACCTTGCCCTACCACCGCGTCATCGACGTGGCCGAAGAAGAGCGGCGCGGCATCTACCGGCTGGGCACCACTGGCCGGGGCATTGGACCCACCTACGCCGACAAGGCCGAGCGCATGGGCATCCGCGTCGTGGACTTGATGTACCCTGACCAACTGCGGGAGCGCCTCAGTTGGGCTATCCCCTACAAGAATGTTTTGCTGGAGAAGATCTACAACTTGCCTCCCTTAGATCCAGAGCCGATTATCGAGCAATACCTGGCCTATGCGGAGCGGCTGCGCCCCTATGTCACTGACGCCGCCCTGCTTCTCACGCAAGCCATTGAGGAGCGGCAGAACATTCTCTTTGAGGGAGCGCAGGGTACGCTGTTAGACATTGACTATGGCACCTACCCCTACGTCACCTCTTCCCATCCCATTGCTGGCGGCGCCTGCGTGGGGGCTGGGATTGGCCCCACCAGCATCGACCGGGTAATTGGGGTGGCTAAGGCCTACACCACCCGCGTTGGCGAGGGCCCCTTCCCTACCGAACTTAAAGACGAAATCGGTGCCTATTTGCAGTCTGCTGGCGGCGAATTCGGCACCACCACGGGGCGGCAGCGGCGCTGCGGCTGGTTTGATGGTGTCATTGGGCGTTATGCCGTGCGGATCAACGGCCTCGACTGCCTGGCCATCACCAAGTTGGATGTTCTAGATGGCCTGGATGAGATCAAGGTGTGCGTGGCCTACGAGTACCAGGGTCGCGAGATCCATCACTTTCCCAGTGATGCCCGCGTCTTTGCCCAGTGCAAACCCATCTACAAAACCCTGCCCGGCTGGAAGTGCTCCACCAAAGGCTGCCGCTCCCTTGAGGACCTGCCTCCCGAAGCCTACGACTACCTGAAGTTTTTGGCCCAGTTGATGCAGGTGCCGATTGCCATTGTCTCCCTAGGAGCCAGCCGCGACGAGACCATCATTGTCGAGGATCCCATCCACGGCCCCAAGCGTGCTCTCCTTTACCCCAATGGCAGCAAGCAGGTTCACGCCCTCATGCCGGACTAACTTGGCACTCCCCCGACTTTAGTCGGGGGATTGACGGACTTGCAAAGGCGCTGTCAAGACGCCCCTAGACAGTTCCTTCAAAGCCCAAGGGTCTTCACCGGCGTGGGCGCTTGCTTA
>NZ_JANSIV010000159.1:0-6327 GCF_047502705.1 Synechococcus sp. H70.1 | reverse complement strand
TTTCCGCCCCGCACGAATCACGCTAGCGGGACGGAGAGTTACCAAGCTACTGTATTCCAGCTCGTAGCTCCTCCGCTAAGGGGTAGCGCCTAACCCCGCCTCAGCGAGGGCCGTGCAGAGGGCAAAGGGCAACCCTGGAGGGGGCTGCTACTGCCCCCTGAGGATCCGCTAAGCTCATAAGGTAAGGATTGCTGTCCCTGTCTTCTGGTCTTGCCATGGCTGCTCCCACCTACTCCATCATCACCTTTGGCTGTCAAATGAACCGAGCCGACAGCGAGCGCATGGCCGGGATCCTGGAGTCGCTGGGGTATGTGCCCGCCGCAAACGAACTGCAGGCAGACTTGGTTCTCTTCAATACCTGTACCATCCGCGACAACGCTGAGCAAAAGGTGTATTCCTACCTAGGCATCCAGGCGCAGCGCAAGCGGAAAAACCCCGCCATCAAGCTGATCGTGGCCGGCTGCGTGGCCCAGCAGGAGGGAGAGCGGCTGCTGCGCCGCGTCCCGGAGCTCGACCTGGTCATGGGCCCCCAGTACGTCAATCGCCTGGGAGATCTGCTGGCCCAGGTGGAGGCTGGCAACCAGGTGGTGGCCACTGAGCCTGTCGAGATCCCGGAAGACATCACCAAGCCCCGCCGGGATAGCCGGGTGACAGCCTGGATCAACGTCATCTACGGCTGCAACGAGCGCTGCACCTACTGCATTGTGCCGTTGGTGCGGGGACGGGAGCAGTCGCGCCAGCCGCAGGCCATCCGCGCCGAGATTGAGGACGTGGCCCGGGCCGGCTACCGCGAGGTCACCTTGCTAGGGCAAAACATCGACGCCTACGGGCGGGATCTGGATCCCAAAACCAACCTGGCCAGCTTGCTGCGCTTTGTCCACTCGGTGGAAGGGATCGAGCGGATTCGCTTTGCCACCAGCCACCCGCGCTACTTCACTGAAGAGCTCATTGCCACCTGTGCCGAGCTGCCCAAGGTGTGCGAGCACTTCCACATCCCCTTCCAGGCGGGCAGTGACGAAGTCCTCAAGCGGATGCGGCGCGGCTACACCCAGGAGCGCTACCGCCAGCTCATCCAGCTCATCCGCCAGTACATGCCCGAGGCCACCATCAGCGCCGATGCCATCGTTGGCTTCCCCGGTGAAACGGAAGCCCAGTTTCAAGAAACCCTGCAACTGGTGCAGGATATCGGCTTTGATTTCCTCAATACTGCCGCCTACTCTCCCCGCCCGGGCACGCCAGCAGCGGAGTGGCCCGACCAAGTGCCAGAAGAAGAAAAAAGCGACCGCCTGCAACGGCTCAACCGCTTGGTAGCGGAGGTGGCTGCCGCCCGCAGCGCCCGCCTGCTGGGCCAGGTGCAGGAGGTGCTGGTGGAAGGCCCCAACCCCAAAAACCCCCGCCAAGCGATGGGACGTACCCGCGGTAACCGCATCGTCTTCTTCGACGGCGATCCCGAGCAATTGCAGGGATCCCTGGTGCCAGTGCGCATCACTGCTACGCGGGCTTTCTCTCTTAGCGGCGAGATGGTCAAAGCAGGGGAAGGGAAACCCCACCCTGCAGAGCTGGAAGTTTGTGCCTAAGCCCACGACGAGGATTGAACTCGTGACCTCCCCCTTACCAAGGGGGTGCTCTGCCACTGAGCTACGTGGGCAGCGTGGTGGGCCGAGTTGGATTCGAACCAACGTAGGCGTAAGCCAGCGGATTTACAGTCCGCCCCCTTTAACCACTCGGGCATCGACCCATAGACGCTGGTCCTCTATAGTAGCAGAAAAAAGGGTGCCCAGGAGCAACTTAGGCCCAGGTAGAAGCTGAGGGAGCTTTCCCCAGCCCAATTGGCGAGAAAACTTGGTAGGGTGGAAAACAGGCCTCTAGCTTGCAACTATGGTCTCAAGGCTCAGCACTCCGCCTTCTGTCGAGTCCGTTTCTCCTAACCAGTCCCTGCAGCCGTTAACTAGCCGCGTCAACCGCCAGGGCCACCTGGAAATTGGTGGCTGTGACGTGGTGGAGCTGGTGCGCCAGTTTGGCTCCCCCCTCTACATCCTGGACGAATGGACCCTGCGGCAGGCCTGCCGCCTCTATCGCGACACCTGGGCCCGCTGCTACCCTGGGCAATCCCAAGTCTTGTATGCTACGAAAGCCTGGAACTGCTTGGCCATCTGTGCTTTGGCGCTGCAGGAAGGGCTGGGGCTGGATGTTGCCTCTGGCGGCGAGCTGTACACTGCCCTGCAAGCAGGAGCTAGAGGCAAAGATCTCTACCTGCACGGCAACGCCAAGTCAGCAGAGGAGCTGGCCATGGCCCTGGAGGTGGGCTGCACCCTGGTCGTAGATAGCCTCTACGAGCTGCAGCAGGTGGCGGCCCTGGCCACCCCTGAACGACCCGCCCGCTTATTGGTGCGGGTCAACCCCGGCATTGACGTCCACACCCATGAGTACATCCGCACCGGCCAAACCGACAGCAAATTTGGCATTGGCCAGTGGCAACTGCCGGAGGTGTTTGATTTTCTGGCAGCCCATCCGCAACTGCACTGCGTCGGGCTCCACGCCCACATTGGATCCCAGATTTTTGATCTGCAAGGACACCGCGACCTGGCGGGGGTACTGGCTCAGATCTGGCGGCAAGGGTTAGACAAAGGCCTGCCCCTCCAGGAGCTCAATGTGGGCGGCGGCCTGGGGATCCGCTATGTCGAATCCGACGATCCCCCGTCCATCCCAGAGTGGGTGGAAGCCGTGGCCACTGCAGTGGAGCAGAGTTTCACTGCCGCTGGGATCCCCCTGCCCAAGGTGCTCTGCGAGCCTGGACGGTCTGTGGTTGGGCCAGCGGCTGTAACTGCCTACACCTTGGGGGGCAAGAAGTGGATCCCGCCCAGCGAAGACCTTCCCGAGGGGCGTCTCTACGTCACCATTGACGGTGGCATGTCCGATAACCCCCGCCCTATCACCTATGGGGCCCGCTACACCGCCCTTCTGGCCAACCGCCCCGAGGCTGAGGCCACCCAGAGGGTAACAGTGGCCGGAAAACACTGCGAGTCGGGGGATGTGCTCTTGAAAGATGTGCTTTTGCCCAACCCAGCGCCCGGCGAAGTCCTAGTTGTGTTGGCCACCGGCGCCTACAACTACAGCATGGCCTCCAACTACAACCGCTTCCCGCGGCCGGCAGCAGTGCTGGTCAACCAAGGGAAGGCCCAGTTAATCCTGCGGCGGGAAACTTATGCCGATTTAATCCGTCAGGATATCCTACCAGAGCAGTTGCGGCCCTAGAGGCAAAAAGCGCCAGCAGGGAGCTGCCCAAGTTGCCAGGGAGGATCTAGCCTACTGGGCTCAACTGGGAAGACCTGGAAGCCAGGGAGGAGGTAAATGGTAGGCTGGTCAGGGAACCGCAGTCCGGCAAGATTCTCGCGGCGGGACGGCGCAGGCGAAAGGTCTGCAGCACGAGGGGAGTGTGGACGGGGTTTTTCGGCATGCTGGCGGCCTTATGGGCTTGGCTACAGCAATTTACCTTTCTCAGCCTCTTGGATTGGGCACTGGCTGTCCTGCTATTGGCTTTGGCCCTCTATTCCACCCGCAAGAGCCGGGCCGGGGTGCTGGTGCGAGGATTTACGGTGCTGTTGGTGCTCTACCTGGCCACAGCGGCGCTGCCGCTGGTGCACCTTATTTTAGATCGCTTGCTCCTGGCTGCGGCCGTGGCCATGGGGGTGCTCTTTCAGCCAGAGCTGCGGCAGCTCTTGGAGCAGTTGGCCAAGATCATCCGCATGGAAGGGTCAGATCCTCCAAACGGGGATGAGGAAGATTATGAGGAGGGCTTGGTGGAGGAAGTGGTGCAAGCCGTGCGGGAGCTCTCCCAAAGTCGGACAGGGGCTCTAATTGTAATTGAGCCGGATCAGCCCATTGACTCACGGGTGTTTACTGACAAGGGGGTCTCTCTTCAAGCACGGGTATCGCGGGAGCTTTTGCAGACGATTTTCCAGACCTCGACCTTGCTCCACGATGGGGCAGTTCTTATCCATCGAGATCGCATTCGCGCAGCAGGAGTCATCCTACCAGTTTCAGAGCGAGCTGCTTCCCGTCAACTGGGAACCAGGCACCGGGCGGCAATGGGGATTACCGAGCAAGCCAATTGCTTGTGTATTGTGGTTTCAGAAGAAACCGGGTCCATCTCTCTAGCAGAGGGTGGACGCATCGAGCGTCCCCTAACCAGTGCCAGGTTACATGAGCTGCTGCTAGAGCGGTTGCGCCATTCCCGCCAGTCCAAAAAACGAGAGGCTCCTCTGAGGAGACTGGGGATCCACTCGTGGGTTTGCAACGGACCGTTGCGCTGGTGGGGATCCCTGCTTGATTCAGCCAAACGCTCTCGCAAACCTGAGAAAACGCTTCCTAAAGAATAACCTCCATGACTCTTTCTCCTGCTTATCTTCAGTTACCTGCCGATCTCGATCCGCAGTTGTTACCCCGCCACGTGGCCGTGGTGATGGATGGCAACGGGCGGTGGGCACAAAAACGGGGGCTCCCCCGCAGCGTCGGCCACCAGCGGGGGGTAGCGGCCTTGAAGGAGCTCGTCCGCTGCTGCCACGATTGGGGGATCCCGCTCCTTACTGCCTATGCCTTCTCCACCGAAAACTGGGGTCGAGCCCGCGAAGAAGTCGATTTCCTCATGACTTTATTTGAGCGGGTGCTGTGGCAAGAGTTGGAGGAAATGGTGGAGCAGGGGGTGCGCATTCAGTTTGCCGGCCAGTTGTCGGCCCTGCCCCCCTCTCTACAGGAGGCCATTGGGCAAGCAGTGGAGTGTACCCAGCACAACGAGGGTCTTTGCCTGACGGTGGCTCTCAACTATGGAGGAAGACAAGAGATCCTGCAGGCTTGCCGCTCCATTGCCACCCTGGTACAGCAAGGACTGCTGCAGCCGGATCAAATTGACGAGGCCCTTTTCTCCCAGTTTCTCTACACCAACGGCCTCTCGGATCCCGACTTGCTAATCCGCACCAGCGGCGAGATGCGCCTTAGTAACTTTTTGCTCTGGCAGATGGCTTACACTGAGCAGTACTTCACCCCCATCCTTTGGCCCGATTTTGACCGCGCTGCTTTTCACCAGGCTCTGCTCAGCTACCAGTCGCGCCAGCGACGGTTTGGCAAGTGAGGAGGTTCTCTACCCCCCCTCTAGGAAAACTGAGGAGCGAGGGCTCTGAGGCAGGTGCTAGCGCAAGAAGGTGGTTACTAGCCACATTAACCCAAATGTAATTCCCACCCACAGGAGGCCAGGGGCATCGCCACCGGTAAGGGGCAAAGCAAGACTATAGGCCAACACCAGCCCCAGGATCAAGGCCGCCAGCGCCAAGAAGAAAGAGCGGAGGAAGCGGCGTTCCTTGCGGTACAGGAAATAGATGGAGGTCATCAGCCCCAGCGCCAGTTGTAAGGAGGGATACTCTTCGGGGGAGAGGACAACCCAACCTAGCAACCCTCCCAAAATCCCTGCTGACCAGAGGGCGGTGGCCACCGAAGGGGTGTCCAGCCAGCGGTTTAACCCAAAAGAGATCTTCTTGACCGGGCGGGGTAAACCCACCTCTGGCGCAGGAGAGCCAGGGCGCTGTTCTGCGTAGCGAATGCGATCCGGGACGGGGATCTTGCCCTCTTTGCGCAGGCGCAGGCGCTGCATCAGGATAGCGTCGTAGGCTTGCTCCACCCGTTCCTGCTGCGCTTCATCTGCAGCCAAGCTGGCTAGGAGTCGTGCCCGCGCCGACTGGATCTCCTCAAAAGAGGCTTCTTCACTGACCCCCAGCACTTGATAGGGACTCATCTCAGCCATGACGACCAGCCTGCTTGTAACTCTCTATCACCCTAGCCTAGCCGCCAATTGAAGAACCGCCTGGGAGGGTTGAGGGTCTAGCCTCGCCGCCGCCAGGAGCAACGCCCGCAGCGATTGGGCCACCTGCTCAACGGCTGCTGGAGTGGTAGCCCTGCCCAGGCTAAGGCGGATAGATCCCAGGGCCTCAGCCTCAGAATAGCCCATGGCCAGGAGAATGCGGCTAGGGATCTGTTGTCCACTACTACAGGCAGAGCCGGCGCTGATGGCGATTCCCTGGCGGCTCATCTCCCTCACCAGCACGTGCCCCGGGATCGCGGTGGTGCAGTAGCTGAGGTGGTGGGGCAGGCGTTGCTCCAGATCTGCAGGGCCAGTTAGCCGCAAACCGGGCACGGAAGCCAGCAACTGGGCCAAGTGCCGCTGCAGCTGCCGTAGGCGGGCCGTCTCCCGCTCCAGCTCTTGGGCAGCCAAAGCTGCCGCCACCCCCAGGCCAAACATCCCTGGGATACCATGGGTGCCGGCTCGCAGCCGCCGTT
>NZ_JANSIV010000158.1:0-518 GCF_047502705.1 Synechococcus sp. H70.1 | reverse complement strand
CGCCCCGATGATGCTATCCCGGTTGTTGCCTTTTGGAAGCTGGAACCGATCCCGCGGGGATGCTACGAGGGCAACCCCACCTTGCAACAGGTTCGCGAAGGCCGTGCTACCTTACCTGCCCAACCACCTGCTGGGTTCCCGCTCACAAACGGCAAAAATGCGGATTGGGACACGCTGGTCAGCCGCCGCAGCATTTACACTCTGGTGGTGTACTACCTGCGCCGCAACTACAACAACGCCGGCAACCCAACAGGGGACACTCCCTGGGAAGGCAACGCGCGGATCGAGCGTTTTGAGTTACGCCCCCTCAACACTCAGGGTCAAAATGACTGCGCTGGGCGCAGCCCGTTCTTTGTTGAAGATCCCGATCCGTTCCGGGAAGGTTTCCTTGCGTGGCCTTCCGAGCAGGCCCGAGCACGCCAGATCCCCATTGCCAGCAGGGCGGATGGCCCCCGCCTGATAGCTCTGGTCTCCAACATCTTCAGCAGCCGGGAGGGGAGTCCGCAGGTTGCACCCGC
>NZ_JANSIV010000157.1:17713-19125 GCF_047502705.1 Synechococcus sp. H70.1 | reverse complement strand
GGGGGGGGGGCGGGGGGGGCGGGGGGGGGGGGGGGGGGGGGGGGGGGCGGGCGGGGGGGGGGGCGGGGGGGGCGGGGGCGGGGGGCGCGGCGGGGGGGGGGGGGGCAACCTCGAGATCGCCCAGGAGGGATTCCAGTTGGGCTGCGAAATCGTCGGCGACCTCGCCACTTGCGGCTGCAGGGGATCCCACGAGGGGAGCAATGGCCTCTTCCAGCTCAGGGGTCACTGCTGGCTCGGCAACATCAAAGAGGGCGGCCAGATCGTCTAAGCTGGGGGCAGAAGAGACTTCTGAATCTTCTTCTGCCAAAGGCTGGATCTCTCCTTCAGCAACAGTTGCGCTCGGGGCAGCTGAGGGCTCATCTTCGGCAAATAGGCTTTCCAGTTGCCTGGCAAGCCCCTCCTCTAGTGGTTGCAGGGCGCTTGCCTGGTCTGCTACCTCTGGCAGAACCTCTGCAGCTAGTGCTGGTGGGGACTCTAAGTCAGGCAGTTCAGGGGGAAGGCCTTCCTGGGTGTCTGCTGCTTCAGCAAAGAAATGGCTCAGCTCCTCTAGGTCGACCTGGCCATCGCCATCGGTATCCATGGCTGATGCAGGTTCACTTCCCACCCTGCCCAGCTCTTCGGCCTCGGTCTCCGAGGCAAATAAAGCCTCGAGGCGGCTGAAAGCATCCTCAGGGAGGGAGGCCGTGGCTTCTGCAGAGGGCTCTTCTTCGGGGGCTGGGAACATCTGCTCCAGCAGCAGCTGGTCTTCTGCAGTCTCCCCTGTCTCGCTGGCAAAGAGCTCGGCCAGGCTTAGCTCAGCGGTGAAGTCCGGGGTTGCTGCAACCTCTGGCTCATCGCGGCTTTCAGACTGCTCAGCTGCCGCTTCAAAAGCTTCCGACCAGGCCAGATTTGGCTCCAGACTCTCCTCAGCAGGGGATCCCTCCTCCTCCGTCCCAAGCTCTACCTCGGGAGTCACCTCAAAGTTAGGCAAGGGAGACAGGTCTTGCCGGGGAAAACTCTCGACGGCCAGCTCCTCCAGCTCAAACGGGGTCTCTACGCCGCCACCTGTAGCCGCAAGGTCGGGGATGGCAGCAGAGCCCGTCTCCGCTGCCGCTTCACCTACTACTTCCGCAAATAGCGCTGCTAGATCTGCTTCCCCTCCCCCCTCTTCTAGGCTCAGCTCCTCGAACACTGCCGAGGAGAGCTCAGGGGAAGGAGGGATCAGCTCCGGCGGTGGCTCTTCAATACTCGATAGCTGCTCTGCGTTGGCAAACAGCTCCTCAAAGGCTGAGGAGGCTTCTGCTTCCAGGCCCAAAGGAGGAGCGTCGAAGTCGCCGGGGCTCAAGCCCAGCCCCTCCTGCGACCCCCCAAGCGCTGCTGCAGCTTCTTCCGGCGCAGCCCTGCCCTCTTGGGCAAGATCGGCGGCTACTTGC